>NZ_JAUBRP010000032.1:0-75033 GCF_036701935.1 Microcoleus sp. M2_D5
CGTCCCGCCCGTCCTTTTTGGACGGGCGGGACGCCCATCCCACAAGAAAAAAGGGAAATTATTTAATTGACGATAGTTAGTCAAAATATTGGCTGCTTATTCATTCCCTATATATCTCCTGGATTCGACATTAGTGAAATAGGAGTTGTGAGCGTTTTATAAGTTTATTGGTTCCGTACATCCGCTGCTGAAGCTCGGCTTTTTACTGACAGGAAATTTGTTGTTTGTTGGGCGATTATTTACCTGTTGCAGAAAGTTTTGCCCAAAAATTACAGCCAGTACATTTTGGTAATTTAATCAAATTTTGTGTTTCAGCGGATGTCTTCATAAAACTGCTTGAGATACCTTGGGGAAACGCCAAAACCCCACAAAAAACCAATCGAAAGATAGATCGCAATAGCTTTTAATTCGCCCCAACTCGCAACTCGCCGATCGCTACTTTCCACTACCCGATTGACTAACTTAAGTCTCCCGCGTCGCACTAACTTCAAACACAAATCCGCTTCCTCCATAATTGGCAGCGCAGCATCGAAACCCTCGCATTCCCAAAAATCGGTACGGCGACAAAAAATAACTTGGTCGCCAAACAGCAGGCGCAATCCTTGGAAAAATAAATGAGGTCGAAATAACAGCGGCGCGTAATAAGTTTTCAGGTAATTGTGGAGGGAAAAACCCCATCTTGTTTGCTGCGAACCAGCCATCAGGGAGATAAACCCGCCGCCGGAAATTTCGGCATCGGACAATGTTTTCTGGATGACTGCTACAATGTCGTCGGGAACTAAAGTATCGGCGTGCAAAAAGCACAGAATTTCACCGGTGGCGACTTGAGCACCTAAGTTCATTTGCACGGAACGTCCGGCTGTACTGCTAGAAATAACGCGGGTGGCGGCGGAAAGTGCGATCGCCGCTGTGCCGTCTTGACTGCCGCCGTCTACCACCAACACTTCCCAAGCGGGAGGATTAAGGATGCTGAGTTGGCGGAGGGTGCGTTCCAGACAAGTCGCTTCGTTGAGGGCTGGGATGATAATAGAAACGCGATCCATCTGGTTGAAATTTATGCCAGAGCTATTATAATAAAAAACTGTGGCGATTCACAATTAACGATAAAATAGAACTTACGCGCGCGGATTCAGAAACCTGGTGTCGGCCTGCGAACTTGTCACGAAACCTCGGTTTTTTCACAAAAATATAGGTGTAGTGGCATCCTATAAAATCCAGCAAATGTGCAATCGCCATATAAAATTTTCACTAATCAGGAATGAAAAAATCGTGCAAAAAACAGAAGTAAAAAATGATTTAGAATTTTACGACGAAAATGCAGATAATTGGTGGGACGAAAATGCTAAAATTTATGCCTTATACCATCTAAACAAACCCAGATTTGAGTTTTTCGACAGACACGCGACTAATTGGCAAGGGCTGAAAACCTTGGATGTCGGGTGCGGTGGCGGCTTTTCTTGCGAGTTTATGGCCCAGAGAGGCGCTATTGTTTCTGGAATAGATCGATCGGAGAAATGTATTGTAGCCGCTCAAAATCACGCAGTTACCAGCGGTTTTGAGATTGACTACAGGCAAGGTTTTGCCGAAAATATGCCCTACGATGACAATACCTTTGATGTGGTAATTTGCGTGGATGTTCTAGAACACGTTGCTGATTACAAACAAGTTGTGTCTGAGGTTCACAGAATTCTGAAGCCTGGAGGATTGTTCTTTTTTGATACCATCAATCGAACTTTTTCCTCGCAAGTGGTGATGATTGGCCTGATGGAAAATATTTTGCAAGAAATTAGGCGGGGGGTTCACGATTGGGAAAAGTTTATTACGCCGGAGGAACTGTCTGCGGTAATGCGAGATACGGGTTTTGGCAATATTGAAATTAAAGGTTTTGATATGTTTGGAGAAATGGGTTCTGTTTTAGCCCAGATGCACGGTTTTTGGGGGAATTTTACACGCGGAAAGCAGTTGTTTCCTTCCGGGGCAGTTTTCAAACAAGCGGCTCAACTTTTAACAGTTAATTTCGCTAACTATATTGATTACAAAAAGTCTGGGTTGTTTAAAATCCAAATCAATGAGGATACGTCGATTATGTATGTTGGCGTTGGGGCGAAGAATTAGTCGGTTGATTGTTGATTGTTGTCATTAGGGGCGAGTTTGAGACGGATTTGGGCGATCGACAAATCCGGCTATAACCCGCCTCTATTGCATTTTTTAGGGTACGCACGCAGCGGTACACCTTATCCTGTTGAGTGCAATACACATATTCCGTAGGCACTGCGCCGTATCCTTACTGTATTGCGGGCAATTGAGAATTGCTATATTGGCGATCGCACTACAAATATAATTTTAAGACCTAATTGCAAATAATTACTAACTATTTTTTAAGTTAAGCCCTTGCGTCGCGCTGTCTTAGCGTCCACAAACACCGCTCCGTGTGAATTTGGGGCTGCTTGTGCTGAGTTTAAACCTAGTCTGACAGCATTATGTAACAAATCTTAATGGTAGACTCTTGACAATTTATCTAAATTGCATGGTAGCTTATTGAATATTAATTGCAATAAGTGCCGGAAGTTAACAGTACCTGGAGGTCAATCACCGTGACAGCAGCAATAGTTTCCGCATCCGCCGATCGAATCAGCGACGGACAACCCGCCGACAGCCAAAAACTGATGAGTTTGGGTAAAAATTCCGAAATACCTGACCTCGATAACTCCAAAGATGTAACCCTCGCCGTCTTAGAAGGAGGGGGAACTCTCACGGTGTGCGATCGAACAGTCACTTTAAAACCCGGAGTATTTGTGTTTGTACCCGCAGGCATCCCGCGCAGTCTAAAAGTACAAACGACGCTGAATCTGTTACTAATTGACGGAGAAGCAGACCCAGATATGAGCGAGTCAGCTTGGTTGATGAATTTTCAAATTTAACCCAATGAAAAAACAGTGTCCTTGCTGTCTTGACTCCCTGATTTCTCAGGTTTGCCACAATCGCGTCTACTGTTTTTGCATGAATTGCAGGCAGGAAATGCCAAATCCTGACTCAAAAAAAAGAAATCTCAAACCCTGTCAACTTCTACCTTCGGAGTAACAATGTCGAAATCAATTGGTCTTTTCTACGGAACTACAACTGGCAAAACTGAGTCTGTGGCTGAAATGATTCGGGATGAATTTGGTGGCGATATCGTGACTTTGCACGAGATAGGCAGCATTGAAAATGATGATTTTGCTGAATACGAATGTCTGATTATCGCTTGTCCGACTTGGAATATCGGCGAACTGCAAAGCGACTGGGAAGGCTTTTTCCCAGAACTTGATGATATTGATTTTAGCGGCAAAAAGGTGGCTTATTTGGGAACTGGCGACCAAGAGGGCTACCCGGATAATTTTATGGATGCAATGGGGGTTTTGGCTGAGAAAATCACGGAACAGGGCGGCGAAACTGTTGGTTATTGGCCGGTAGACGGCTATGATTTTAATGAATCTAAAGCGGTAGTTAATGGCAAATTTTTTGGTCTTGCGATCGATGAAGACAACCAATCCGATCTGACGGAAGCACGGGTAAAATCTTGGGTATCTCAACTCAAGACAGAATTTGGGATCTAGGATTAATGGTGGGCAGGTTTTGCAATTACTCGTTACCAGGATCTGCCTCCAATTTTACTCCGCGATGCAAAGCCTTTGGACATCGGTTCCCAAGAAGAGCCTGGGAACCAGTTAAAATTATTAATAGCTCCCTTTTCTAACTTAAAAGTGATGAGATATACTTCAGATGATGTGCTATGGCTAAGTGCCAGTCCGAGTTTGCAATTATTCGATATTTCTCTCATTAACTACTTAAATCATTCAGTACCAATACAAATATGGGAATACGAACAAACGGAAGATGAAGCTTGCTCTTTAGATGTCGCCGTTGATCTACTACATCACTATTTGAAAGCGCGGAATAGCCCAATTCATCTAATCGGTCACAGTACCAGCGGACTAATTGGTTTAATGTATGCCCGCCGCTATCCTCACAAAGTCAGCTCTTTGGGACTTTTAGCTGTCGGCTTGCCATCTGCTATTAATTGGCAAGCTCATTACTATACACATCTTTCAGCTTTTTCCTGGAGCCGCAAACAAATTTTAACTCAAATGGTTGGCGATATGTTGGGAGAACAAAATCAGTATATTAATCAAAAATTTGTATCATATTTTGAAGAAGATTTAGCACTTTCGCCTTCGCCTCACTCGTTATTTAGTACGACTAATTTATCCGATGGGGGTGTAGAAGTACCTTTGTTGTTATGCAGTAGCAAGACGGACTTTGTAGTATCTCCTATTGTCATGCGCCCCTGGCTTAAGTTTCTGAAAAAGGGCGATCGACTTTGGGAATGTAAAGATGGTAGGCATTTTTTTCATCACTTCTATCCAGAACAAGTTGGGGAAGAAATACTAAACTTTTGGCTGTCTCTACACAGCCGCCAACCTATTTTAGATTTGAGGTTCTAGATTTGCGCCATTATTGAGATAAATAATTAATAAGTTTTGGGCTGCTAAAAGCAGTCTACTCGCCAGCCTGCCCAAATCTACTACAGATTCAACTCTTTATATATCAAAACTTTGCAGCACTAGCAGCTTCCCGCAATGAAAATTTACGGTTAGTGTATTATGATATATTAATGAGTCTTATTCTTAATAATCATGAAAAATATAAGGAGTGCGATCGAGGGCGACAACAGCTCAATCAAGAGCCCGCCGTACTTTCGAGTACCGCTGAGCCTCAAAATTATCGTGCCGTTTCTAAGTGTATCCGTCACTCTATTGTTATTAGTGATACACACAGTCAAAATCGGATTTGCCAACACTCTCGAAAAAGGAGTGCGCGATCAAGTTGAAAACCAAGCATTTTTAGCCGTGCGAGACTTCAAAAGTCGATCGACTCAATTGATAATGCAAGCCAAACTGCTATCAGAAGAAGCCGAACTTATTCGCGCTATAGAAAAGAAAAACACAGACATCTTGCGTCAAGATATATTATCTCTAAAAACCACATTTAAACTAGATTTAGTCAAAGTAGTAAACGGGCGGGGCGAAATGGTAGGAGAGTTGCGAGAAGATTCGCTCATAGATAAGAAGTTAATCAATAGCGCAACGATAAATTCAGCACTTAAAGGCTTAGAAAAGTCAAATTTCGTCAGCATTGATGGCAAACCGCAAGCATTGCTAGTAGGATTTGCACCGATTAGAAGCAAGAATAGGATAGTTGGTGCTGTACTCGTCGGTGACTTAGTGACAGACGAAAAATTGGATAAAATCAACATTGATACTAAGAGTAAAAACTACTTCGCAATCTTTAAATCAGGAGAATTAATTGCTACCAATTTTCCCCAAATTCGCTCTAAATCTTGGAAAAAACCTACACCACAGACATCGACTACTAAAATAGATATTGAGCGCCTGTCTTACATAATGAAAACGGTAGAAATCTCCGAAATAGGCGATAGCATAGCTCTAGGTGTGTTTAGCCCAATGGCGACAGTGCAGCAAACGCAATTAACTTTATCTCAACGGCTAGATAGTTTTTTTTGGGCAGGGGTAATTCTAGCCACGATTGTTGGTGCTGTAGTTAGCCGAATCATCGGAAAACCAATTCTAGATTTAACTCAAAATGTGAATTGGATGGCAAGCAATGAATACTTTTCTGGTAGAGTACCCATTCCTTCATCTGATGAGGTAGGTCAACTTGCGGAAGCTTTCAACTGTATGATAGAACAAGTAGAAAATCGCGATCGTACACTAAACCTACAATTGCACCAACTGCAACAAACGCTTCACGATTTAAAAAATGCCCAATCTCAACTAATTCAAGCCGAAAAAATGTCCAGTTTGGGGTTGATGATGGCTGGTATTGCTCACGAAATTAACAACCCAGTTAACTTTATTTATGGCAACCTTTCTCACGCTAACCAATATACTCAAGACTTGCTCAGGCTTGTTGGACTTTACCAGCAGGAATTTCCGAATGCAAGCGCGCCGATTCAAGACTGCATCGAGGAAATTGAACTCGAATTTTTATCAGAAGATTTGTCGAAGTTACTATCTTCGATGAAAATGGGTACTGAGCGAATTCAGCAAATTGTTTTGTCCCTGCGAAACTTCTCTAGGTTAGATGAAGCTGAAATGAAACCAGTCGATATCCATGAAGGAATTGACAGCACGCTATTAATTTTAAACAGCAAAATCAAAACAGCGATTAAAGTAATTAAAAAATATGGAAAATTGCCCTTAGTAGAGTGCTATCCGTCGCAGTTAAACCAGGTATTCATGAATATCATAGCCAATGCTGCTGATGCACTGTTGAGCAATCCAAATCTGCCAAACAATGAAATTGAAATTCTCACAGAAATAGCAGGAGTAAATCAAGTGGTGGTGAAGATTAGAGATAACGGTAATGGGATTGACCCGGATGCAATTAATAGGCTATTTGACCCATTTTTTACCACTAAACCTGTGGGTAAAGGAACTGGTTTAGGGCTGTCAATTTCCTACCAGATAATCGAGAAGCATCAAGGGAAAATAGAAGTGAATTCGGAAATAGGGCAGGGAGCAGAGTTTGTGATTTATTTGCCGATTAAAGCCCGCACCAAAGAAGCCGCTTGTTTGTGCCAGAGTTAAGACAGTTGCTTGAATTGAATATCAGTTAGCTATTTGATTAGAGGAGACGGCATTGCCGTATCCCTACCGCAAAATAATCATGAACTCGCGAGGAGGATACGGCACTGCTGTTTCCCTACCCAGATTAATTGTAGGGAAACGGCAGTGCCATTTCCTGATTTCTGAAGTCCTTACTACAAACTTAATATCACTTAATGGCAAGTTGCAGAAACTGGCTCTTCTGCTGACACCGAATCGCCAGGATTTACCCATACATAAATCTCCGTTGCATCCTCGGCGCAACTGCCACACCCGCCGCACTTTTTTGCTTCTGGCATTTTGCTAATTCTGCCTTTGCGAATTAGGCGATTTAACATTCCGCGCAAAGCATCACCATCCATGCGAAAGTGGATTTTTAGATCCGCGATAGAGGCTCTTTTGTTGTCGGCAATAAATTTTTGGATTTCGCTTAAAATCATGGCTTTTCTCCTTTGTTTGATTCTTAAACGCAGTTAACAGTTAACAGTTAACAGTCAACAGTCAACTAACTACTGATTGCTGCGCGTCGCTTGGGGCGTATTGCACCGATTATTTTTAATCCCGCAAGTGTCAGCGCCATAGCTATTACCAGTCTCACTACCCAAATAACTGAAGATTCTGGATGCTCTGCATATGTCGCGACTTGATAATAGAGGACTGCAACCCAGTAACCTAAACCAGTAGTCCATAAGCCTGCGAATACAGTCCATCCCAAGTTAGTTTCGCGGTAAAGCGCAGCCGTTGCGGAGACGCAGGGAAAGTACAGCAATACAAAAAGCAAATAAGCAAAAGCTGCTTGATTGGAAGCGAACCGCTGGGACATTTGTCCGTAGGTGCTACCAGAGATACCTTGGTCTTCTTCCGCTTGTTTTTGGTCGGTAATATTAGTAGAATTTAAGCCGAGGGGATCGAAAAGTTGACCGGGAAGTTTTGTAAGATTATCTGGTATGCTAAAAAATGCTTGGCCGATATTTCCCCAGAAACTAAATTCTTCTTCTTTCTCCGGTTCTCCACTTGCTGCTTTTTGTTCGTCGGCTAGTTGGGTGTACAAGGAATCTAAGGTTCCAACCATTACTTCTTTGGCAAATATTCCTGTTAGCAAACCGACGGTGGCGGGCCAGTTTTCTTGGGTGATTCCCATTGGTGTAAATACAGGTGTTGTCGCGTGGCCGACTGCACTAAGAATTGAGTCTTTGCTGTTGTCTTTGCCGAAGGAACCGTCGGTACCCACTGAGCTCATGAATCCTAGTATAACCACCATGATTACGATCGCAATTCCGGCCTTTGTGATAAAAGCTTTCAGCCTGTCCCAAGTACGCAGCAGCACTCCTTTGAGCTTGGGAATGTGGTAGGGCGGCAATTCCATAACAAAAGGCGCGGCTTCTCCTTGGAGGATGGTATTCTTGAGGATTAGTCCGGTGAGAACAGCGGCTAGAATTCCGATTAGGTAAAGTCCTAATACCATGTTTTGACCGCCGACTTGGAAGAATGCGCCGCAAAATAGGGCGTAAACTGCTAATCTGGCACTACAAGACATGAATGGATTCATCATAATCGTCATTGTGCGATCGCGCTTATTTTCCAATGTCCGCGTCGCCATAATTCCGGGGATATTGCAGCCGAAACCGACTATCATCGGCACAAAGGATTTACCGGGAAGTCCGACAAATCGCATCAATCTGTCCATCACGAAGGCAGCCCGCGCCATGTAGCCGGAGTCTTCTAAAACAGACAAACACAAGAACATCATCCCAATTTGGGGGATAAATGTAGATGTGGTTTGAATGCCACCACCAGCACCTTTTGCGAGAAGTCCAATCAACCATCCTGGTGCGCTGATACTTTCTAAAAGTTGAGCGAAACCATCTACAAAAATTGTCCCCAAGGCTATGTCAAAAAAGTCGATAAACACTGCACCAACGTTAATCGAAATGGTGAACATTAGGTACATTACCGCTAAGAATACGGGAATGCCTAAGAAACGGTTGAGAACAATTTGGTCAATTTTGTCGGAAACGTTGGTTTTGACTTCTCTAGAACATTCGGTGACGCCTTGGGTTAGGTTGCGGATGAAAGTGTAACGGCTGTCGGCGATGATAATATCGAGGTCGTCATCGAGGGTTTCATGGACTCGGCGGCGGTGCGGAACGACGATTTTTTCGAGTTCTGTACTGGCGAGTTCGGGGGCGACTTCATCGTGATATTCTAACAGCTTCAGGGCTGTCCAGCGGGCATCTACGGTGCGATTTGGGCTGTGTTTTTCGATGTGCGGGATGAGTTGAGCGATCGCATCTTCGATCGCAGCCGGATAAGCGACATAGGCAGATGGTACGATCGGCTGAGACAGCGCCCGATTAATCGCATCACGCAACAGAGGCACTCCGTCATTCGAGGAAGCACTCATCGGCACTACCGTACAGCCTAGGCGTTCTGCAAGTTTATTGACCTTGATTTTGAAATCCCGTTCTTTGGCAACATCCATCATGTTCAGCGCCAAAATTGTCGGTACGCGCATCTCCAAAATTTGGGTAGTGAGATACAAATTGCGCTCTAAATTAGAAGCATCAACAATATTAATAATTAAGTCAGCTTCCCCAGATAGCAAATAATCTCGCGCTACCAATTCATCGAGTCCAGTATCTCCATCTTCCGCATCAAGAGAATAAACTCCCGGTAAGTCAACAATCGTAATTGCTAAACCATCGTGAGTGTACTTTCCCTCTTTGCGTTCGACAGTTACTCCAGGCCAATTACCTACTCGCTGGTTAGCACCGGTCAGGGCATTAAACAAAGTAGTTTTGCCGCAGTTAGGATTGCCCACCAATCCAATAATTTGCTTAGTCATTATTTAACCTCTTCTACAAATATGGTTTTGGCTTCATCTTTGCGTAAACTGAGTTTGAAACCGCGCACTAGGATTTCTACGGGATCCCCCAAAGGTGCATAGCGACTAACAGTAAATTCAGTTCCCGGCGTCAATCCCATTGCTAACAATTTGCCTTTATAACCTCTGGCTGTTTTCTCATAGCCAATGACGCGGCCGATTGCACCAACAGCTAAATCCCCTAGTTGTTTTTTTTCGCTCATCTTTTGTTTTAATGGACTCTAAATTGGTACAAACTAAATTAAAGGCCTGAAGCTAGCAACTTTTTCAGAATGTGTCAACATCTCTCTTTTGTCTTTCTCTGTGCCCTCTGCGCCCTCTGCGGTAAAAAAAAGAAAATATTTTTCACAAATCCAATAAGATTGCTGTTGATGCAATTTTTTGATAATTTCCCTAGACAAGATTCGCGTACAGAATTTTCTGTGCCATACCTGCTCCCAAACCGATGCGGTTGTCGCCAATCGCCACAATTACAGAACCGCCAGAATTGCTGATGATTTGAACTTCGATTCCGGGGACTAATCCCATAGCAATCAGACGGCGCACCGTGCCTTCTGAACCTTTGAGTTTGACAATCCGCAATTTCTCACCGATGCTTGCCATTGCTAGGGGGAATGATTTACCACCCGCCACCGCAGGCTGAGTTTCGGTGCTGCCAGACTCGCTTCCAGAGACTTCTGGTGTCTCGCCGTAAAAGGTGAAACCCTCGAACTGTCTGGGGTTTGACTCTTGCTTCTGTTCGCTGTCTTCTTGGTTTTGTTTCATGGTTCTTCTCACAGTCGATCGGTTTTAGCAGCAAGTTGTTTGGCGTTACTCCCTGGAAACAATTGAGATATATTATCAATAAATTTAACACCGCAGTGCACGCATCGCCAAACTTGGGTTGTCAGGCTACTTGTTTTCTGGGAAAATTTCGGATACAGTTGTTCCCCCCGATCGAAAATTTGATGGTTTTTTTGCGATCTAGAGTTTAAATCTCTCTTAGGTGAGATGCCAATTTGCGGTTCAATTGCGCGAGGGTCAAAGTTACTGCTCTTAAGCATCTTATCTGAAAAATTGTTTATTAGCAACTATTCTCAAATATATTTACCAGAAACAGAATCAGCCATTGGTGGGACGGCGCGATACTAAATATCGATCGAATTTTAATGACTCGCCCCAACTCCTAAAATAGCGATCGAGCAAGCATATATACTTAAATGTTAGGGCGGACAGAGTGGCATCGCCCCTACCGATTCACAATTTATCAAGAATTATGCCAGCAAGTTTTCTGCCAAAGTCGATCGCACAACTCACAGAATCTACCTCAATTGCCTTAGCCCAAAGCATTCAACGGGAGGCAATTACAACTCCCCTATCTTCTGGGCCAATTGCCACAACCTACGTGCGCCAAGGCAGCGGCAACACACCGATTTTGCTACTTCACGGCTTCGACAGTTCCTTGTTTGAATTCCGGCGCCTGTTGCCGCTGCTAGCTGCTGAAAATGAAACTTGGGCGGTTGATTTGTTGGGTTTTGGCTTTACAGAAAGAGCGGCGGGTTTGGCATTCAGCGCGAGGGCAATTGAAAGTCACCTTTACTATTTTTGGAAAACGCTAATTTCGCAGCCTGTAATCTTAGTCGGTGCTTCAATGGGAGGTGCAGCAGCAATTGATTTCACTCTCAATTATCCCGAAGCTGTAAAACAATTAGTGTTAATAGATAGCGCAGGTTTTGCCATCAGTTCTAATAAGGGAAAATTTTTAATTCCTCCTTTAGGATATCTGGCAACTTCATTTTTACGCAATCCCAAAATTCGCCAGCGAATTAGCGTAAATGCTTATTTCGATAAAAATTTGGCTTCTGTTGACGCTCAAACTTGTGCTGCTTTACACTTGGAAATGCCCAACTGGAATCAAGCTTTAATTGCGTTTACCAAAAGCGGCGGTTACGGTGGTTTTGGGGGGAAATTATCGCAAATTCAGCAGCAGACGCTGATTTTGTGGGGAAAACAAGACCGGATTTTGGGGACGGCGGATGCGGAAAAGTTTGCAAGGGCGATCGCAAATTCTCAACTAATTTGGATACCCGACTGCGGGCACGTTCCCCACTTAGAAAAGCCAGAGACTACCGCGCAGCATATTTTAGAATTCATAAATAAAAGCGGACACACGCAAAGCATTTAAACGTAGGGTGCGCTGCGGCGCACCTTACATATACAGCATATTCGGTGGTTCATGAAGTACAGTATCCGCCTTAATTGTTGGTACACTGTTATGTAGGGTGCGTCGCTACTTTCTCCGTTTCAATGGAACTTGCTCCCCCGTGGCGACGCACGTTACTTACTACTTGATTGTGTGTACCACATATACATGGAATATGCTGTATGTTTTGTCTGGCACATTTGGTATAGTTTGAGGTCAAATAGACAGGTTTCAAACTTTCGGCAAATACTTTTGTACGATCGTCCATCCTGTGAGCAACACAGTCACAAATCCCCCAAACAAGGCCAAATTAGTGCCGATGTGGAGGGGGCGGGCCCAAGGATGTTTAGGGCCAATTTGCAGCCCGCTGCCAACAGAAACCAACACCAAAGCCACAACAGCTAACCCCGCCGGTAAATGAGCCGAGTGACCCAAATTGCCGTAGTATCCTAGCGTACCGACTACACCAATTCCCAGCAGTAAAATTACCAAAGTCGCCATCCCCGCACCAGTGGCTAAATGAAAGGGACGCAGCCATTTTGGGCGCGGTTGTTTGGTACTCCTAGCGGCAAACATCCACGTTCCAGTAACCGCCAGCAACAGGTAAGCCAACAGGGAAACACCCATTGACCAAGCCGCTATTTTCCACAACCACAAGAAAGAAGGCAGATTCATCGGTTGCATCCCTAATTAGGATTTTCCACAAAAGGTTTCTTTCCGATTTTACCTGGACTTGAAAGCAAAAATGAATTATTTTGAGAGAAAGTGCGATCGGACTATCCACAGATTGCATCAGTTTTACCTTGAAGTCAAACCCACTTTCTCCGATAATCAGCTTAATTTACCCTCGATATTGGTGAATCAACTTTTTAGGAGCCACCTTTCCATTCTAGCTGGCTGGTTTTGCTCTCCATGAAAGGCATTTTATAAAACCCTAGTTTTTGTTCTAAGATTAACCGGAAAAAAGGCAGACCTTCAATCAAATATCTTTTCCACAACCTTCTCGGTTCACTTAACAGTCTGTACGCCCATTCTATGCCGACTTCGCTCATCCATTTTGGAGCTCTAGCTTTGCAACCAGCTTCAAAATCAATGGTTGCACCTACGGCTAAGAAAATTTTGACGTGTGTTAATTTGCTCCTGTATTTAACCAGCCACTTCTCTTGCTTGGGCGCTCCCACTCCGATAGCCAGAACTGTCGCTCCTGATTTATTGATCGCGTCAATTATTGTTTCACATTCTTCCTCATTTTTTTCAAAGCCAAAAGAAGGAGAAAGTGCTTCAACCACTATTTCTCTACCAATTTTTTGGTTAATTTTTTCCTGAGCTTTTTTAGCAATACCTTCAGCCGCTCCTAGCAAAAATATTTTAATCTTCTCGTTATCTTTGTGATACATATAAAATGCCGGAAACAAATCCGAACCAGAAATCTTTTCTTTGAGAGGAGTACCCAAAAACTTGGAGGCATACATCAATATTTGACTGTCGCAGACTCTGTAAGTAGATGTATTGTAAGCTTCATAGAAGTCGCGGTCATACTGCAACTTAATCAAGTGGTCTACATTTGGTGTAAATACGACACCACCTTCGCCGTCGAGTTTTTCAAACAACTCTGTGATTGACAAGTTATCTATCGAGACATTCAATAAATTAACTGTTTTCATTTATTATGCCCTTCCCGGTTTATATTAAACTACAACTCAAACTATTATAGCCCACAATACAGTTGCGTGTTGTAACTGGGCGCTTCAGCGAACATACTTTTCTCAGTATATCCTCCTATGCCCTACCTGTCTAGTCAGGATTTTAAAGATTATGTAAAGAATCAGCTAGTTTTGGAAAAATTGTATAAATCCCATTTGAAAGTTTATAACTCGCAACACAGTTTCAATAAAAAAGCCATCCAGTGCTAATAGTTGTTGAAGCATTGCAAATGAATGTAAAAAAAAAGAGTTGACGAGATTAAGAGTTTAACCTAGTGACAAATATCTGGCAACTTCCGAACTGGATTTCGTCCAAAAGTGGTAGATTTTTGAGTTTTTGGTCTCTAGGGAAGGCAAGATAGTGTCAAGCTTGAAGTGAAGCAGCGATCGCATTCCTGAAAATCATCCTGATTTTTGGTGAACCAGCGAATGTCTTCTTGGCGGCGAACTGGTTTTCTTGGCCTTAAGACTTTCTGGAGCTTTTAAGACGAGACCCGATATTCCTCCAGCAATCAGCGCAAAAATCGGGTTAGTCATAGCATTCAAAACACAGTCAAACACGTACATAGTTAAGGCTACTCCCAGGACGGCAGCGGGCGCTACTTTGGGATTTGACCAGGTTCTGGCGGGATACTTGAACAGGGTAAAGACGATCACAGGAAGTAACAAAGAAGAAAATAAACTAGCTAAACCGACTGCACCGTTGACGCCAAATGCAATAATCCATAAGCTGTCGGTGACCGAGATATCTTTACCCGACTCGTCGTAAACGCGGTTTCCGCCGGAATCTCCCCAGCCAAAAAGAAATCTTTGCCGCGCTTTTTCCCCCAAAATCTCTTCCATGTCAAATCTATACTTCAGAGAGGCGGAGCGTTCTTCGCCAAATATGGGAGTGATGAAGTCCATCACGTCTTTGCTCGAAAATTGACCCGATGCAGCGACGTACAGATAAAACACTATATATCCAATTATGAATAGCAGGGGCAAAGGGGTGCGAAACCACTTTGCAGAGAATAATACGAGTAACCCCATTGCAAATAAACTGTAGGCGCCAGTAGAACGGCATAGGAAAAAAGCGATAGTTAATATAATTGCTAAAGTCTTGATGTTACGACCCTGAAACTTTTTGAGCGTCCCAGTTTGCCAAAGCCAAAGTGCGATTAAGGCGGCTGTCATCATCCATAGACCCACCATCAAACCGTGCTGCATAAATACTACCGGTCTCCACCCCCCCAGGCGCCTTGCTTGACCCCAGTCCTCAAAGGCATTGACGCCGTAAATCATTAGGTGCAGAATTGGGCCCCTAACCCCTTCAATTAAAGTAAAAGGAATGTAGGCCAACCCACCTGCAAAAATCCCGATCGCCAATTGTCGCAGCCCTTCTAAATTACCCACATATAAGCGTCCTAAAAAATAAGGCAAACCCCAAGTAACGATTTGGTTGATAGTCGGAGAAATCGGGCTGCCGCCATTACTAACTTGTGAAACAATTGGACACAAACAGTAAATTACTATTGGCACGTCCAGCCAACCGGGCTTAAAAGATGTCAGGCGTGCAGTATCGTAGATAAGAGTCCCCAACAAAATGCCGTAGCAAGCAGCAGAGATTTTGGTATAGGGTGGCAATGAGGGGATGGGATAAGAAGCTTGCGGCAAAAACAGCCACCCTACCACAAAACTTATAATTACTGCACGCTGAGCCGGAAACCTCACAAACAGGTAACAAACGACTGGAATAAAGCCGAACAGAGCAAGTGGGATTAATGCAACCATAGGTATTTTTTGGCAGTAAAATTTTTGAAAGACAACTCAAATTGCCCGCTCAAAATTTTCGATTAAACGATCGCCCAACCCCAATCTTTTCAATCAACCTCAATTTTAAGTCTTGTTGGTTAATTGTGCCTGACGTTCCAAAGCAGTGTACAGTGCCGCATCGAGGAGATTAGTTGCATCGTCCATAACAGCAAGTTCGCACTTACGAGCCTATTTTTGCCTTTTCTGCGGGGTGCGGATCTCTGCAGGAGGCGATCGTCACTTGATAGTCTAGCCGATCTTACTTTGTCGTCAGGGACAAGTCCCAATTACAAATGGGCAGATGTTTGATGACTAGACAAGTTTAACCTGTAACGGAGCCAGCCTGAAAACCTCCGTCGCCCTCTGCTTCAGATTTTGGCTGAGCAATTTATAACCAGTATTCCCACCTCAGTGCGGTCAGAACTCGTGTCGAGACGGCTGCGTAGAAAACAGGACACGGGCAATTTTAGTTGTGGCAGAAGAAACCCACCAGAGGATATTGATTTTCTCCCCAGAATCCCGCACCTAAAACGCCCGTAGCGCCGAGTTTCAAATGGCGGCGCGGCACTTAGCATCGAACTGGAATTTTTTCCTTCGCAGAGTAGGGAGAAAAGAAATCTACGTTAACGTCGCGCTGTTTTGATTTGTCTACAGCAACTTTCAATGCCGCTTCAAAATGATCCGTGGCATCTTCCCAAGTATAATTGTTCACCTTGGCATAGGCGGCTTCAGACATGGCTTGCCACTTGGAATTTGGCATCTGACAGATAGACTCGATGGCTTTTGCCATTTCTTCGGGTTCTTCTGGTGTTACAAGTATGCCAGTACCGCCACTCAAAATTTCAGGAGCAGCACCTGCTGGGGTACTGATGACGGGAGTGCGGCACGCCATCGCTTCGATAATTGGCAAGCCGAAGCCTTCTGAGCGGCTCGCCAGCAGCCAAGCATCGCATTTGCTGTAATAGTCTTTGATTTTGTCTTGGTCGGGTTGAATTACATACTCGGCATTGGGCGGTAGGGGCAATTCCGAGGATGGGGCCCCTGTACCGAAGGCAACCAGACGCAGGTTGGGGATCTTTTCTGCCGCTAGGGAAAAAGCTTTGAGGGCGATGTCGGTTCCTTTCCAGTAGATTGTAGAGTACATTAGGCCAACTGTAGGAACCGATTGTTTGTTGCGAGGAGGGGCGTAAAATTGCTTGGTGTCCACGGTAGGAGGAGCTAAGGAAACTTCGCGATCGCCATATTTAGTCCGAGCTAGGTCAACTAACCACTCAGAGATCGTAATTTTGTGCATGGGCAGCATCCAGGTTGCTTCTACTCTTCCTTGAGGTAGATAGTCAAAAATTTCGTGGTGCTGGATAAAATAAGCTTTTGCTCCTTTGCTAGGAGAGAGTTTGGCTACCCACTCGGCGGTTTCCCACCAGGTGGCCACTACTACGTCAGCGTCAGGTACATCTTTGTCTTCTACGGGGCGGTAGCGATCGGTAATTTTGTGTTCTACACCTAAGTTATCGAAAAATGAGGGTTCATTTTCAGGTGGGGAAATCCAACCCCCTCCTCGCAGCAGCGACTTGACTTGCTGGCGCATACTCGGCTGGGGACTGGGTACAGAGATGACGAACACGGAGTGTCCTCGCTTTCTCAAAAGTTCTGCGAAAATAGATATTACTCGTATTCCACCAGTTAGAGACAGAGTAGGAAGAACAAAGGTGATTTTCATTTTTAAGTCCCGCTGACGACTTTTACTCGCTTTCGGCGCTGCTAGCAGCGCTGGTGTTAGAGCCCAAAAGGAAAGAGGGGCGGGTGAATATTAATTACCGCTTTCCTGGTGTTTACATAGAATCCAACCGCTCGACTGTTCGCAACACCCCAATATCTATCTGTCAAAACTTCACTGTGATTGGATTGATATTAACGATTGATGTGATGGCGAAACAGTTCCTATAGGGATAATTTGCAGGTCAGCGAAAGTTCATCCCGAAGATAGATACCTCATCAAATAGGAGCTTTGTTCGCGACCAACACCAAGCTAGACAACACCCTCGGTTGAAGATAACATCATTTACGATCCAACAGACAGTAATGTACGGTAAACCGAATATTAACCAACTTTTCAGGTGGGGATAAAGGTAGCATTAACAACAATATTCAGCAGATTGACATCGCCTTTGGCAAAATTTCTTAGTGGATTAAAGAGGGTAATTATTACCGTGAGAATGTTGATTGCCCCATTAAAATAAAAGATATAAATACCATCAGCGGCTAGGGTTTTTGGGTAACTGTGCTGTAGGTATTGCTTGACACAATATCCTATTTGGTCAAGCTTTAGAGATGGTGGTTTTTTCAGATCAAGGCAGGGGCGCGATCGCGCGAATCATCGTCGTGGAACCGCGAATGAGGGATAAAGCCGATTTTTAAAGCGATCCCCCTCGCCTTCAGTTTTCGTGTGTTCATAAAAAAACCTAGTTGATGCGTCCACTGTTTGAAAAAATAGGTTTCCCAATCGTGCTACAGAACATAGAGTTTCACCGATATAAATTTAATTAGCGGCATGAGTTTTAAATTTGTTAATAAAAGGCGATCGCCTGAAAAATGTCCCACAAGAGACTGCCACTGAGGGGCCGAGTATATGTAGCATTCCTGCCCAATTCCTGTCTAAGTAATTACCGTAACACAACTTCAGCAGCCAATTATCAAATCACCCTATAAATATCAAAGGAATACTCAACGCGGATTGGTCAATATCGTGCCAACCTTTACTCCTAAGCAATAGCAGCAGCTTCGTGGTATGTATCAAAGGATTTCGCCTACAAAAAATTTCATGTTATGAAAGCATCATTTTTCCTAAGTTGGCAATTCCAGATGACAATCGGTGTGCTATTGGGGCCCGGCCGCCGATGCTTGTAGCGATATGTTGGCCTGTTTTTATGCAGCTAAAATTATGCGATCGCCAGCAAAACAAAACCTAGAATTAAAATCAGATACCTTAACGGAAAGCATCTTCCGGTGGGAAGATATCAACCTTCGATTATTGCACAGCATCAGTCAAGAGCCCAGTAGAATCAGCATGAATGCCAGCAAACACTTGTCGCTGCTAGTTGGCATCAACCGCAGCTACAGCCACATATACCTTGCCGAAGCTTAAAATTTATCAGGGTACATTATCGCCTGTGGCAGTGCCACGCCGCCCCGATTATGGGGGAAGATATTAGTCGGGAGAGCGAGTTGGGAAAAGGGTCAATTTTTACTGTAGGATTGCCGGCGATAGTCGCTGAAAAAGCAGCTAGTTAAAGAGGATTTGCCAACCAATAATTGCCAGGGCTAAATCTGCGATCGCGTGACTGATATAACTAGGCCAAAGCGAACGGTAAGTCAGATAACACTGAGACCAAATTATCCCGGCGGTGAAGACAGCTAAGGAACCTAAGAGCACAGCCGGCCAGTCGCTGTAAGCTGCTATTACAAAAATGTGGTGGAGCGTGAAAAATAGCGAACTCAGAAATATTGCTTTTGTTCCCGGTATGAGAATCTGGCACTTGTTGCAGACAAACCACCGCCAAGTAAATTCTTCGATTAATGAGTTAACTAGCACAAAATATGCTTCAACAATTAAGTAAATATTAGGGCTGCTAATACCTAATTGCTGCGATTTTTCTTTAGCAACTACAGGATCGATCCAGTGCTGGCCGAAAAGCCGATAAATACTTAGAATCATGGCAAACATGAATATTCCCCAAATAGTTCCAGCCAGCAATTCTGGGCGCTTGGGGAGGGAGAAACTGAGCTTTTCGCGATCGACAAAAACACACCAGGCGATCGGAAAAACCAGCAACCAAACTTGACAAAAGACTGACAGTGTTTGTCCCCAGCTTCCAGGGGCAATATACAAGCCTGCTATGATACCGATACTAGCGGCAGGGACAAGCAGTGTTAAAGCCAATAGTGCTGAGTTGCGATCGCCCATGTCCAACATTTTGCACGATTCCTTAAAAAATTGGATTGAGATCAAAGGAAAAAGCTTGGTGGCGGCGGACAAGTTATACCACTTTCAAAAAACAATGCAACTGTATGCCCAAATTCCCAAGACGTATGCAATTAGTCATTCTCAATTTTTTAATCTAAAATGTAAAATGGTATGAGTTTTGTGCAGTTTACAAAAGTTGCGCTTATTTGTTGCAACTAACTAAAAATATGGAGTTGCACAAAAGTGAAGACTCTGCCGCTAAAGCTGTTCCGGTTGTAACAAAATCTTTATTCAAGCACAATTTTAGAATCTATTTGCATTTGCGGCTCTAAATACCATAATATAATCTAATCCCTAGTAGCTGTGTATTTTGGCTGAATGACGATCGCAATTGATTTTGGAACTAGCAACACCGTCGTCGCTCGCTGGAATCCAGTCCTCCAGCAGCCCGAAACTTTGAAATTACCGGGATTGTCGGCAATCTCGGCTCAAAATCCGCCCCTAATTCCCAGTTTACTCTACGTTGAGGACGCTGCTCAAAGTAAAGTTATACTCGGTCAGCAAGTCCGCGACAAAGGCCTGGATTTGAGTGGAGATTCTCGGTTTTTTCGCAATTTCAAGCGGGGAATTGGCACTTCTGTTCAGGGTTTTGTGCCGGAACTTGACGGGCAACTTATTAGTTTTGAACGAGTAGGCGAGTGGTATTTGAGCCAAATTGTCAACTCAATTCGCGAAGTGCCTTTGCCGATCGACTCTTTGATTTTTACTGTGCCGGTAGATAGTTTTGAAGCTTACCGCCATTGGTTGGGCAAAGTGTCTCAATCTCTGCAAGTAGAACAGGTGCGGATGCTGGACGAACCTACGGCGGCTGCTTTGGGTTACGGTTTAGCCGATCGCGAAAATCTGTTAGTAATTGATTTCGGCGGCGGCACACTCGATCTTTCTTTGGTGCGTTTGGACGCTTCCTCCAACAAAAAGCCCCTCGGTTTTATTCTTAAGTGGGGCGAAAAGCTATTAGCTGAATCTTCAGCGCAAAAAACAAAAGTTGCCCGGGTTTTGGCTAAAGCCGGACAAAATTTAGGCGGTTCTGATATTGATAATTGGCTAGTTGACTATTTTGTTCAAACAAAAGGGCTGGCAAAATCTCCGATAACAACGAGATTGGCAGAACGGTTAAAGATTCAGTTATCTTTAGTAAATCAGGCGGTTGAGGTTTATTTTGATGACGAAAATTTTGAGAGTTACGAATTAGAATTAGACCGAACTCGTTTTGAATCTATCCTTGCGGAACATCAGTTTTTTGACAAACTAGACGAGTGCATGAATCAAGTATTGCAGCAAGCGCGCCGCCAAGGCTTAGAAATTGGGGATATCGACGCAGTTTTGCTCGTTGGCGGTACTGTACAAATTCCCGCTGTCGGGCGTTGGGTGCAGCAATATTTCGAGCCCGCAAAAATTCGCTGCGACAAACCCTTTGAGGCGATCGCCCAAGGTGCTCTGCAACTGAGTCAAGGCATAGAAATCAAAGATTTTCTCTATCACAGTTACGGCATTCGCTACTGGAACCGCCGCGAAAATTGCCACAGTTGGCACAGTTTAATTAAATCCGGGCAGTCTTATCCGATGAGCGAACCGGTAGAATTAGTCTTGGGGGCTTCTTTAGAAAATCAGCCGAGTATAGAATTAATTATCGGCGAATTGGGAGCGGAAACTGGCGGCACGGAGATATATTTTGACGGCGACAGGCTAATTACTCGCCAACTCGCGGGTCAAACATCAGTACAGCCCTTAAATGATAAAGAAGGAGCCCGCAGCATCGCGCAATTGACGCCGCCAGGGTATCCGGGGAGCGATCGCGTCAAAATTTTCTTCCGCGTTGACGAACAGCGTTTTTTACGCATTACCGTGGAAGATTTGCTGACAAATCAAACATTGTTAGAGGATAAACCCGTGGTGCAGCTAAGTTAGGAATTAAGCATAAGCACGCCTAAAAAAACCACAACTGATGAACTCCGATCGAAGAAACCGGGTTTTTGACCGAATCTACGGCTGTAACGCAGTATTTCGCAAAAACCCGGTTTCTGACCACCGGTGCATAAGTTCTCATAATTTTCGACTGTGCCCGATCGCCAATTCCCAATTCCCTAAACCTGAGATTTGTGCACCACCACGGGTGTGCCCACCGAGGCCCATTCAAATAGCCATTTAGCGTGATTGACAGCTACATTTGTGCAGCCGTGAGTAACGGGATTGCCAAACAAATTGTGCCAGTAAGCGCCGTGAATTGCCATGCCTCCGTCGTAATACATTGTATAGGGAACGTCGGGCACGTCGTAGTCATCCCCAGTCATTCTAGTAACGCGGTGTTTGGTTTGAACGGCAAAGGTTCCCGTGCGGGTGGGAGTCGATGATTTGCCGCTGGAAATTATCACCGCGTAAACGGGTGTATTTCCTTCCCAAGCTATTAACCTTTGTCTTGATAAATCTATTTCAATCCAGCGTTCGCTGGATTGCTGCAACAGCATAATTTTATTGGCAATTATGTTGTGCTGTTCGCTGGCAATTACAGGAATTGAACCGCCGCAGAATGCAGCAAAAGTGAGGGCGCAGCCGGCACAGAAAGTTCCAGCGCGGCGGAAGTAAATTGAGTTGATAATGCTGTTCATTTCTCACACCTCGTACTATTTTAGATTTTAGGTTATAGATTTTAGATTGGCTTGTCCTATTTTAGATTTTAGATTTGAAATGTTGGATTTGGAAACAGGGCTTAACAAGTTGTTAAGTTTTGGGTAAGATTCCGGGCAATTTGGACGATCGCCCGCCAATCGCGATTTTCCACTAAGTGTTTAGGAAATAAGTCTCCGGCTAAACCAACGGCGATCGCCCCGGCGTCAATAAATACTTTGGCATTTTCCAGCGTCACCCCGCCAGTGGGAATTAAAGGAATGTTTCCCAGGGGGCCTTGCAGGCTTTTCAGGTAAGCCGCGCCTCCCAAAGCCGATATCGGAAACACTTTAACGCAGGTAGCGCCTGCTTGCCACGCGGTTACAATTTCCGTGGGAGAAAAAGCACCGGGGACGATCGGCACTCCGGCGTCAACTGCTGTTTTAATCATAGCTACATCGGTGTGCGGAGTAAACAGAAATTGAGCGCCGCAGTCTATTGCTTGCTGCAACTCTTCTAAGTTTAATAAAGTGCCGGTACCAATACTAAAAGTAGGGAATTCGGAGCGGAGTTCGGCAATTAATTCAGCAGCTTTGTGGGTATTCCAAGTAATTTCAATAAACTGGATTCCTCCTGCTGCTACCGCTTTTGCCATCTGGGAAGCAAGTTGCTTTTCGGAGGAACGGATGACTGCGATCGCGCGGTGTTTTTTTAGTAGTGTCAACCAAGATTGATGATTCATACAATTTTAGATTTTAGATTTTAGATTTTAGATTTGGGAACGACCCCAAATTGGGAACTCATATCATTGTGACTCGCATCTAATTTTAATACAGGTTGCTAACTTCGATATATGGCAAATTACAATATGTGCGGCGTTCAATTTTTAACAGACAATCTAGGCAACAAAATCGCTGCAATTGTTGACCTCAAAAACCACAGAGATTTTTGAGCTGACGTGCTGGCTGAATGTGGCGAACCGACAGACTTTCAGTTTTTATATCAATTCCTGTTGTATCGGAATCATGAAACCGCAGAGGACACAGAGGATACAGAGAAAGGGAAGAGAGAGATGAATAATTCCGATGCCAACGGATTTGATATTAGTTGAGTCTCAAGGCTAAAAAGTCGTGGTGCTGCTTGACTTCCATTACCCAGACGATATCTGGGAGGATGTTTACGACTGTGTGATTATTGAATATAGAAAAGATGAAAGAAGAGTTCCCTGGGAATAATTTAAGCGCTAGCTGCTGGAAAAAGGTATGCTGAATGTCTGATATCATGTCCGATCGATTGACCATAATATCCCGGCCGGGCGGGTTTTTGAGATTGTCAATTATTGGCCGATATTATGGGTGAACCCGCCCCTACCTGATTTTGGGCGAAGCGACCGGACATAATATCATTCTTTAGATTAAATCTCAAGTCCCCAATTTAAAATCTAAAATCGATCGATCGCACTCATAAAAAAATCGGGGCGATTCCAGACAATCCCAGAATCACCCCAATTATCGATTTCAAACTTTAGATTCAATCCAAAATCCAAAATTCAAAATCCAAAATCGATTAGGCGATCGTCGCCATTTTCACATCGCTATTAGCTAATAAATTTTGCAATTCATCCGCATCCACAGTTTCCTTTTCAACTAGCATATCTGCCAAAGCATTAAGGACGTGGCGGTTGCCGACGAGTACATCTTTAGCGCGGCGGTAAGCTTGTTCTACCAACAAACGCACTTCATCGTCGATCGTCGCTGCGGTTTCTTCGGAGAAATCCCGTTCGGCCATGATATCGCGACCCATGAACATATTGCCTTGTTGGCGACCGAGAGCTACAGGGCCAAGCCGATCGCTCATTCCGAAGCGAGTCACCATTTGCCGCGCTACTCTTGCCACTTGCTGCAAGTCGTTCGACGCCCCAGTCGTTACTTCTTCCTCGCCGAAGACAATTTCTTCAGCAATGCGGCCGCCCAAAGCTACCGCCATTTGATTTTGCAAGTAAGACCGAGAATACAAGCCAGAATCCATCCGATCTTCGCTGGGTGTGAACCAAGTCAAACCGCCAGCGCGGCCGCGGGGGATAATGCTAATTTTCTGCACGGGGTCGTAGTCGGGCATCAGCGCGCCGACTAAAGCGTGACCGGCTTCGTGGTAAGCTACCAAAGTTTTGCGCTTTTCGCTCATCACGCGGTCTTTCTTTTCCGGGCCAGCGAGCACGCGGTCGATCGCGTCGTTGACTTCATCCATCGAGACTTCGGTCAAGTTGCGGCGGGCGGCCAAAATTGCTGCTTCGTTGAGTAGGTTGGACAAATCAGCACCTGTGAAACCGGGTGTCCGGCGGGCGATTTTTTCCAAGTCCACGTCTTTCGACAAAGTTTTGCCGCGGGCGTGAACGTTGAGAATTTCTAGGCGGCCTCCGAAGTCGGGGCGATCGACTACAACTTGGCGATCGAAGCGACCCGGACGCAGCAGCGCCGCATCGAGCACGTCGGGGCGGTTCGTGGCAGCAATCAAAATGATGCCAGTATTGCCCTCAAAGCCGTCCATTTCGGTCAGCAACTGGTTCAGGGTTTGTTCCCGTTCGTCGTTACCACCGCCCAAACCAGCGCCCCGCTGGCGGCCTACCGCGTCAATTTCATCGATAAATACGATACAAGGAGCGTTCGATTTAGCTTGTTCAAACAAGTCGCGGACGCGAGAAGCACCGACACCCACGAACATTTCCACAAATTCCGAACCGGAAATCGAGAAGAAGGGAACGCCTGCTTCTCCAGCCACTGCTTTTGCGAGCAGGGTTTTGCCTGTTCCGGGAGGGCCCACCAGCAGCACGCCTTTGGGGATTTTTGCTCCGACTGCGGTGAAGCGGTCTGCATTTTTCAGGAAGTCCACGACTTCTGCGAGCTCTAGCTTGGCTTGTTCGATGCCGGCCACGTCGCCGAAAGTCACCTGAGTTTGGGGCTCCATTTGGACTCTAGCTTTGGATTTGCCGAAGTTCATGGCTTGGTTGCCGGGCCCGTTTTGGGCGCGCCGCACCAGGAAAAACAGTCCGACCAAAAGCAGAATCGGGAAGAACAGGCTGCTGAGGGCTTTTACCCAGAAGCCTTCGTCGCTTTGGGGCAGAACTGAAATATCTACGTTATTTTTGGTCAGGATGTTGATCAGTTCTGGGTCGTTGGGCAGGTTAACGAGTACCTTGTTGCCGTCCTGGGCTGTGACCAGGGCTTTGCTGCGATCGGAACTGATATTTATTTTGTCTACTCTCTTGCCTTCGACTTCCTGAATGAATTGACTGTACTTCCAAACTTCCCTACTTGGGGGCTGTTTGTCAAAAAATGCCGTTGCTAAGGCAATGACTACAATAGCCAGCAGTGCGTACAGGCCAGCGTTTCTCCAGCGTTTATTCACCGAGGTCGATCCTCCTAATTTTTAGTCCCTGTGATTTGGGATTTTTTATTTATGTTCATCAATCTTAACGTAATTGTAACTTGTTTTTGTGTGGTGAGGAATCCCGGCCATGCTGTGGCGGTCTCAGGTGAGGTCGTGGAAACCGAACTGCCCTGGGCGTCGTCAGGAGATGCGGGTGCTGCAATCACGAGTTACATATACCATAACTAAAAAATTGTCAAGCCTTTAGTCGCAGTAATTTTTAGGGAGCTGATTCCTGATAAGATATCTGAGTCAGGGCTATATTGTTGTGGAATGTTCCTGTTTATTCACAAGCCATATGGTAAACCCTTGAGGAACCGTCCGAAGAGTTCAAGCGTCAGCATAAAAACAGTCTAGCCGATCGCACTGCAATCACTTAGGACTATTAGAAAATTAATTAAGTCTCAGAAATATTCGGCATTCCAACACAGGCAGTTACTTGAATAATTTTGTAAGTTTAAATAATCAAAATGAAGTGCAATATTTGTGATTCTCCAACCAACACCTTTGCTACGGCTAGGGTACTAAAAAAATATAACGTTGAGTATTTTCAATGCTCAAATTGCGGCTTTGTTCAGACAGAAGAACCCTACTGGATCGAGGAGGCTTATTCAGAAGCCATAGCTAGCAGCGACGTGGGAATGTTATCGAGAAGCACGATTTTCTCAAACGCCGCCAATAATATTATTTTTAATTTATTTAATCACAAGGCTAAATTTTTAGACTATGGAGGTGGCTACGGTGTATTTGTTCGGATGATGAGAGACTTGGGATTTGATTTTTATTGGCACGATAAATATTGTAATAATATATTTTCTCAAGGATTTGAGGCAGACGAAAACAGCAGCTACAGCTACGAATTAGTGACAGCTTTTGAAGTATTTGAGCATTTTGTTAAGCCGCTGGAGGATATCCAAAAAATCTTCAAATTTTCCCGCAATATTTTATTCAGTACCAAACTGCTGCCAGCCAACAATCCCAAGCCCAGCGAATGGTGGTACTATGCGCTAGATGAAGGTCAGCACATTTCTATTTATACCAGCAAGGCACTCTCGATAATTGCCGAAAAATTTAATTTAAAATTTTACTCTAACGGCGATTCTTTGCATCTTTTCTCAGTCAATGAAATTCAGCCTCAACTTTTTCATAGCTTATCATCTTACAAAGAGCAGGAATTGAAAAAACCCTCATTACTCCAACAAGATTACGAGGAAGCCCTGAGAAAAATCGCCGACAGAGAGAACCGCAAATCAATGATAACTCCACCAGCCCTACCTCCTAAAACCAGTAGAAAAATTGTTATTGACGGCGTATTTTTTCAGCTCAACAGCACGGGCATTGGTCGCGTCTGGAAATCGCTGCTAGAAAACTGGGCAGAAAATGGTTTTGCCGAAAACATTATAGTTCTTGACAGAGAGGGAACCGCCCCCAAAATTCCAGGTATCCAGTACCGGAATGTAGCCCCCTACGACTACAGCAAAACCGATGCAGACCGCCAAATGCTACAGGAAATCTGCGATCGAGAAAAAGCCGATTTATTTATTTCTACTTATTATACAACGCCTTTGTCAACGCGATCGGTATTCATGGCCTACGACATGATTCCAGAGTTGATGGGGCAAAATATTGGTCATTCCGAGTGGAGAGAAAAGCATTGCGGTATCCGCCACGCCTCTGCTTACATCACCATTTCAGAAAACACAGCCCGCGATTTAGTAAAGGTTTTTCCGCAGATTTCTTCAAATTCGGTCGCTGTAGCGCACTGTGGCATTGATGCCAATTTTTCGCCATCCGATAGAGAAGAAATTTCAGGCTTTAAGTCAAAATACAGTATCACCAAGCCCTATTTTCTTTTGGTAGGCGAAAGGGTAGGCTGGCATGGTTACAAAAACGGGATATTATTCTTCAAAGCCTTTTCTCAACTTGCCAACAAATTTGACTTTGATATAGTCTGTGCAGGTGGAAAACCTGTATTAGAACCAGAGCTGAAATTGTACTGTTCTGGGAATACTGTCCACACGCTGCAACTAAGCGACAGCGAACTGAGAGCTGCTTATTCTGGTGCTTCAGTGTTAGTTTATCCGTCGAAATATGAAGGCTTTGGGTTGCCAGTCATTGAGGCAATGGCTTGCGGTTGTCCAGTCATCACCTGTCCCAACGGTTCGATTCCTGAAGTAGCAGGAAAAGCAGCGGTTTATGTAAATGGAGATGATGTTATTGGGCTTGTCAATGCTTTGGGGGAAATACAGAAGCCCGGTGTCCGCAACTCATTAATTGCGGCGGGTTTAGAGCAAGCTAAGAAGTTTTCCTGGTCGAAAATGGCTGCAATTGTTAGTTCAGTTTTGGTTCAAGTATCTGAGGGCGCACATTCGGAGAATGCTTCCATTCAACAGCCAACTGATGCAGGCTTGCAGGCGGAATTCGGGAATGCTGAGAACTCCCAGCCTGTCCCGTCGGCTTTTAAAGTATCTGCGATCGTTTCTACTTACAATTCCGAAAAATTTATTCGCGGCTGCTTGCAAGACTTGGTAGAGCAAACGCTGTACAAACAAGGCGAACTCGAAATCATAGTAATTGACAGCGGTTCCCAAGAAAATGAACAGTCTGTCGTGCGGGAATTTCAAGCGAAATATCCGAATATTGTGTACGATCGCACTTCGGAACGCGAGACATTATATGCAGCCTGGAATCGAGGCATTAAGATGTCGCGCGGAGCTTACATGACTAATGCTAATACCGATGACCGACACCGCCCTGATGCCCTAGAAATTATGGCGAAATACTTGGATGAAAATGCCGAAGTAAGTCTGGTTTATGCTGACCAATTAATCACCAACACAGCTAACGATACTTTTGGAAAAACCCAAGCAGAAAAGCGCTGGAATTGGCCAGCCTTTGACTACAGCGAACTCGAACGGCGCTGCATTATTGGCCCCCAGCCGATGTGGAAAAAATCGCTGCACGAAAAATACGGCTATTTCCGAAGCGAATTTACGGCGGCTGGCGATTACGAATTTTGGCTGCGGATTGGCAAAAGCGAAAATATTATGTACTTGCCAGAAATTCTCGGCTTGTACTGCGAAAATCCACAAGGTTTGGAACATTCATCGCCAATATCGCAGCAAGAAACTCGGCAAATATGGGATGAATATGGGCTCGCCCGCCGAGGTGTAAAACCAGCCACTACATTACCTGTTTCAATCTCTCCATCACAACTAAATGCCATGCCTTACCGCACCTGTGCAGAAACACTCGTCAGCGTAATCATTCCCTGCTACAATCACGCAACTTTACTCAGAGAAGCTGTTGAAAGTGTTGTCAGTCAAACTTATTCAAACTGGGAGTGCATAATTGTCAATGATGGCAGCACTGATGATACCAGCAACTTCGCCAATTATTTAATTAAACTGTATCCTCAAAAATCGCTTCGCCTCATAGATAAACCCAACACGGGACCCGCTGATTCGAGAAATCTTGGCGTTCAGCAGTCGTCAGGAAAGTTTATTTTATTTCTAGATGCTGATGATAAACTTCATCCCAAATTTATAGAGGAGTGCGTGGAAATTTTATTAGCAAAACCCAAGGTTGGTTTTGTCTATACAGATGTGCAGCACTTCGGAGCAAATTGCGATTTAGTTGTTCACGGTGACTTTGATGCCAATCGGTTTTTGAGAGACAATCAAGCCCCGGCTACTTCCCTATTTAGAAGGGAGATTTACGAGCAAGTAGGCGGGTTGAAAAAAGTGATGAAGCTGGGATGCGAAGATTGGGAATTTTGGGTGTCTGCCTATGAAAAAGGCTGGCTGGGCGATCGATTACCTAAGCCTTACCTCTATTACAGGCAGCACGGCGACGGCTCTAGCAGAACCCAAAAAATGGCTGGCGACCGCCCAAAATTAGACTTAATGAGAGCCACAATTATTTACCTCCACTCTCCACTTTACAAACCCGAAGAAGTGCGTTGGTCACAGCAAATTTTGCAGCAACACGGCAATTTAATTGCTAATGAATTAGTTGAATTTAACAAACCCGAACAATTTTTAACTTTGCTGTCTCAATATGTGGGAGAGTATCAAAAAGACCAAGCTAATGAAGTAAACCTCGCTAACCTCCGCCAATCCCGGCAGCAACTTGCCAATTATTGGCTGAATCTGCCCGCAGAACAACTGGCAAATGCCTATGGCGGTGATCCAGGTAAGGCGCATCAGCTACTGCTAAACAGTAACATCAAAGATGAAGCGCTGACAGATGCCGAAAAGACAGTTATCGATCGACTAGCAGCACATCTATCCCAGGGAGTTAAAAATCCCAAAGATATTAACTACCTACTAGCAGCATCCCTCTATCGTCGTGCAGATCAGTTACTGCTGAACTATGAAAAGGCAGCTATACCTAATTGGTTTGTCAACGACTATCTCAAATTTATGTTTGCTGCGCCTACTCTCTTTCAAGAAATAGGAGAAGCTGACAATTATTGCCAATATGTGCAGGGATGGGTCAGTTATTTGCATAGCAATATCTTCAATAATCAAAACTCACAAGTATGGCAGGAAATCGCCTCATTCTTCACACAAAGCGCTAACTTTATTCCTCTGTACTTCAACAGTGAAAATCTCAAGGATATCTACACGAAGCGGGCAGATATTATTGAATATGCAATGAAAAATCGTGGGGCTGCGATTGATTGCATTTTTCCGGCTAGACCTGCGAACAGGCAGAAAATTCGCCTCGGTGTCCTCACTAAACATTTCGGGGCGATGACGGAAACTTTCGCCACGTTACCCGCTTTTGAATATCTGAATCGAGAGCAATTTGAAATTATTTTATACGCTCTCAATCTCGACGGGAATAAACTAGAACAGTATTGTCAGAGTCGCGCTGACAGACTGGTTAAACTGCCGAATGACTTGCCAAGTCAAGTTCAGACAATCCGCGCTGATGACTTAGATATTCTGCTGATTGCTACCAATATTACTGCGGTTACTCATCCGATTAGTTTACTGGCACTGCATCGATTGGCGCGGGTACAAACTACCTGTTTTAATTCTCCCATTACCACGGGAATGCGACACATTGACTATTACATTGCTGGTAAGTTGATGGAACCTGCACCTGAAGGAGAGGAGCATTATCGCGAGGAGTTAGCAACTATTGACGGGCCTGGTTGCTGTTTTAGCTATACCCTCGAACCTTACACTCCTAACATTAATTTTACCAGAAATAGTATCGGCATTTCTGAGGAATCGGTTGTCTTTATTTCGAGTGCGAATTTGTATAAGCTAGTGCCGGAGTTAAGGGAAACATGGGCAAAAATTATGGCTGCTGTTCCTAATTCGGTGCTGTTTTTAATGCCCTTCGGCCCTAGCTGGACTAATTATTATCCTGGGGGGGCTTTTGTGAATAATATGAAAGCCGTTTTTGCTAAGTATGGCGTTGAGAGTAATCGTTTGCGGGTGTTGAAGAGTTTTCCTAACCGTGCGGATGTTAAAGAAGTTTTGAAGTTGGGAGATGTTTATTTGGATTCCTATCCCTATGCGGGGACTACTTCGCTTGTAGATCCGTTAGAGGTGGGACTTCCCACTGTTGTCAGGGATGGCGATACTTTGCGATCGCGCATGGGAGCTGCAGTGGTACGATCGCTCTCTATGCCTGATTTAATTGCCAATAGCGAAGCATCTTACATTCAACTAGCAGTTACTCTGGGCACTAACCCGCAATTGCGGCAGCAAAAACGGCAGGAAATTCAGCAGAAAATGCAAGCTAATCCGGCTTGTTTTGACAGTGTTGCATACTCTGGGGCGATCGGCAAATTATTCCAAGAACTCTTTGCCAACTGGCAAAGCAGCCACCTGGAAGCATCGCGCAACTTACAGGATAGCATTCCCAAGCAGCCAGATTTGGGCGAGGTGCTCTCGAATGCCCTCAAGCTTTACCAACGAAACTCCTCAAACATCTCAGCCATATCCGAATTGCGTCAAATCCGCAAACAAATCGCTGATTTTTGGCTGAACATTCCCACCGAAAACCTCGAAACCGCCTACAAAAGCGCTTCAGGTAACAGCTATAAAATCCTGCTAAAGAGCGATTTCCAGCGTCAACCGATGATCGAAAGCGAACAAATATTTTTGCAGCAATTAACGCAGATTAGCAAAGGATTAGTGCATCCTAAAGCTGTCAACGCCTTGCTTGCCGCGATGCTGTATTTCCCGCCGGAAACCATGCGAATTCCCGACGCTCGCAACCGTTTGCCGCACTGGTTAATTGGGGATTACGAACAAGTTTTTGAGAGTGAAGCCGCTGTCAACTCTGAGTCAACTTCTGACTTGCTAGCTCAATACATCCAATCCCCGCAATTTGCGAATCAACTGTTAGGATGCGTCAATCTCTACCGCATCGATCCGTCTGACGAATCGGTTGTTTTGGAACTCCGCCAAATCAGAAAACAAATGGCAGATTTTTGGCTGACTGTTCCTTCAGAGAAACTAGAAAGTTTTTACCGAGGAGAAGTTCGCAAGGGATATCAAGCAATACTCGGATGTGGCTTGCAAGCAGAATCAATGAGTGAATCCGAACAAAAATTTTTCCAGAAATTGACTGAAATTAGTAAAGGGTTGGTGCAGCCTCAAGCTATCAATGCTCTGCTGGGGGCGATGCTGTATTTTGTTCCGGGTAAAATGCGGGTTCCCGATGCTCGCACCCGCTTGCCACAGTGGTTGGTTCAAGATTACGAAAAGGTGTTTGAAAGCGCATTTACGACAACACAACAAACAGTTGTCCAACAAGATTATCTGCCGCCGTTTATCAATCAATTAACTGCTGCCGTCAATCTCTATGAAATCGACCCGACGGCTGAATTGGCAATAGCAGATTTGCGGGAGATTCGCAAGCAAATTGCAGATTTGTGGCTGAGCGTTTCCGGGGAACAACTGGAACTTTTGTACCGGAGCGATTTTGGCAAGGGTTACAAAGCAGTGTTGGGCAGCGGGTTTATTAACGAGCCGCTGCATGAGAGCGATCGCGAGTTTTTCAACTCGTTGGTTGTGGAGTTGAGTAAAGGGTTTGGAACGCCTAAAGCTGTAAATAATTTGTTGGCGGCGATGCTGTATTGTCGCCCTGGACAGTTGCGGGTTCAGGATGCGAATACTTGTTTGCCTCCGTGGTTGTTGGCGGATTACGAGCAGTTTGTTGGGGGTGCGGTTAAGGTGGCTGCGAAGTAAACGAAGGTAATTTGTATCGAAAACACAAGATATCATAGTGTATGGCTGCACTAAAACCCTAACCAACCTCGAAGAGATTGGTCAAGTCGCTCAGCATCAGAATATGCTAATTTGCCAATCTTCATTGCAACCAAACTTTCATGTACTGTATACAAACCTCGCTTGACTGCTGTGGCCACATTTAACCCTGCTGTTGACCATTCAGCGAGTACGAACTCACCCTCAAGTAAGGATGCTGTTTTGCTTGTCAATGGCACAATCATAATGTCTTGAGATACGTGCGGCGCACTCACAACAATTGCTGGTCTTACCTTAGAACTAGACAAGTTTGAAAAGGGATATCTAACCAAAATTATGTCATTTTTAGAGTAGCTGGGCATAGACATCATCCTCAGTATTATCCCAAACTGTATCTAGTGATGTTTGACTGGCTTGAAGCCAAACCTCAGCTTCTTCATCAGGTAAAACTGTTACTAATACTTTTGCCCCTTCGGGTAATTCTGATAACTCCAGCAGTTCAATTTTCCCTTGTCGAACAGTAGCCCAAAGTGTTTTCAGCATATCCACCTCATAAACTGTGCTTTATGCAATTTGCAGATTTTTGGTAAGTTGTCGCACTTAGCGACGACTTACAACCTCACACACATCGATCGAGACAGTATTTAAGTCTGATTTAGGAGCAATTTAACACAAATTCTGGCTGCTGAGTCTCAAACAAAGGGCGAGTTACCTGACGCAGCAGCACTGTTTCTAAACGGCTTTCTACTACATTTGCTGCTTCTATTTCTAACTCGCCCCACAATAGCCGATCGCCTTGATTTGGCATTTTACCTAAATTGTGGATCGCGAATCCGGCGATTGTTTGGTAAGCTTGGTTAGTTGGCAAGTTTAATCCCAGTTTTTCGTTAACTGCTGTCACTTCCCAATTGCCAGAAATCAGTGCCGAATGAGCATCTTTTTGAAGGAAAGTTGCCTGGGAAGATGACAGCAGCGGTTGAGACTCTTTACTGGTAATCCAACCAGTCAGCAGCCGCACGGTACCGTTGAGAATTACTAGCAGCGGCCACAGTAATTTTGAGCAGAGTTCGAGGGTCGGCATCAGCAGCAAAGCGGTACGTTCTGGGGCGTGGGTTGCTAATACTTTGGGGATTAGTTCTCCTAAGACTATTTCTACGTAAGTTACTAAGATAAAAGCTACGGGAACTGCGATCGAATGAGCAGTCAGCACGGCTGGCAAATGACCGATCGACAATTTTTCGATCCACGGTTCGATCCAGTGTACAGTGGCTCCCTCACCCAACCAACCCAACAGCAAACTCCCTGCTGTTGTGCCAGTTTGAGTGACAGACAGGTAATGCGGTATGTTGTTCTGAGCTTGGTGGACGAGTTCGGCGGTTTTAGCGGTTGGGCGATCGTCCGAGTGGGCGAGTTGGCGGATTTGATGGCGATCGGCTGATACTAATGCTAGTTCTGACGCCACAAAAAAGGCAATTAAAAGTGTTAAGCCCACCAACATTGCTAGCCTCAGCATTGTTTGAGCGACTTCTATTTCCAGGCAAGTAAGGTTGTTCAAGATAGATATCTAATATGATAGATGTTTTATGTTCATGCTTTTATTTTAGCTTGGGATTCAGATAGGTTTATCCCCCGACATTTCGGATATCCCCACTACCCTTATTTGTAGGTGTGCATTGCACACCTTACCCGTAGAACTTGTGAACTCTTTTTCCTCTCTTCCTTTGCGCCCTTGGCATCTTCGTGGTTCGTTTTAACTGAGATATTGCACGATTCTCAATTACTTGTTTAGGAACAGGCAAGATGCCTGTTCCAGAAGAAAATTCATCTCTTGTGGAACAGGCATCTTGCCTGTTCTTGACAATGGTGCAAGATGTGAGTTAAAAAAAGAATCTAATTCACAACACCGCAACTCATTGCAGTATCAACTCTCCCTTACTCCCCGGAGCGAGTTAATTTCCGTAAAAGTCTGCACCGGATCGGACTTCAACCCGCCTTGAATGTAATTCAACTTCACTTCTTCTAACAAATCCGACAGCAGCGACTGCAATTCCCCAAGAGTTTTCTCATCTTGCAATTCCCGCCGCAAACTTTGATTAAATTCTTGGCTGAAATTCTCGAGAATTTTTCTACCTTTATCGTCTTCATAAGTCGTAGCTACCACATCCACAGCAGTTTGAGCTAAATAATTTGCTAGCTGTTCCGTCATCTCAGTAGGCAAAATATTAATCGGAGAGAAAGTTTGCAGGATTTGATAGAAATCCGACTGTTTGATTGTTGTTTCCAAATTGTGGTGCAGCAATTCTTCTAAATCCGGTTGCACCTGCGGCAAAACTTTGTAAATTGTCAGATCCAAAATCCGCTTGATAATTTGTTCGATCGTATTTTCCTGATTGACGTGAAGGTACGGCTGCTGCGCCAGCAACATCTGTGCCGCGTCGCCCTGTCTGATCGAACTTTTAGCTTGATTGATAAACCGCACCATCATGTATTCCGACATCGTATTGGCTAAATAAGCCACCGGTTCATAGGTAACTTGAGCAACTACGCGATCGAGATTCACCAAACCCGACTTGTGCAGCCGCACCAATACCGGCAGAATCCGCCACCAGGGCCAAATCGGGATCGCCAGAAACACTTCGTACCAGCGCCTCAGCACAAAATCAAACCAAGTTACCCCCGGTTTACGGCGGGTGTGGAACAGACTTTTAATCAAAAATTCCGCCCCAAAAAAAACGATAAAAAAGGTATCAATTCGCCAAAACTGGTCAGCGCTTTTCAAATATTCGGGATTTAGCAAACTCGAATCAATGCCTTTAATCGGGTCATAAATTTTAACTAAACCCGGAAAATAGCTCTGATAAACAGGGCGCAACGGCAGGTAACTGAAATGGAAAAGCACCAGCAAGAAATTGACCACCGCTACTAATGCGCTCAATTTAGCCCAAGAAATTGTTTTTTTGGACAGTTTTACCTCGGTGTTGTTAACAGTTGTGTGGGAATCTGACATAAAAATAATCTTCCGAATTTGCTAATCGATAAATCTATCTTGTGGCTGAGGCTAAAAAACTCTTAACCTATTATGATCCCTTGGACGATCAGTATAAGGAAACCAAAAGCCGTGAACTTAAAAACAGTCATATCGCTCCTCAAAGAAACTTTTACTGAATGGCAAGAAGATAAAGCGCCAACCCTAGCCGCCGCCCTAGCCTATTACACAGTCTTCTCCCTGGCCCCGCTGCTAATTATCGTAATTGCGATCGCCGGTTTAGTCTTTGGTGCAGACGCAGCCCAAGGTCAAATCGTCGCCCAACTCCAAAGTTTAATCGGCAAAGATGGCGCAGAAACCGTCCAAGAACTCATCCTCAAAGCCTCCGAACCAAAGTCGGGAATGATTGCTACTTTAGTCGGGCTCGCTACACTTTTGTGGGGGGCTTCCAATGTGTTTACTAATCTCAAAGAAGCCCTCAATACTATTTGGAATGTTTCACCGCCTCCCGGACGCGGGATCTGGGGATTTCTGCAAGATCGCGTATTGTCTTTTGCAATGATTTTAGGCATAGGCTTTCTACTGCTAGTCTCTTTAGTAATTAGTGCCATTTTAGCGGCCGTTAGCTATTGGTTGAACGGCTTGCTGCACTTACCAGTCGGCATTTGGCAGATTGTGGACTTTGCTATCTCCTTTGGCGTAGTTACGCTGCTTTTTGCCTTAATTTACAAACTTTTGCCCGATGTCAATCTTGCCTGGAATGATGTTTGGATCGGCGCAGCCATCACCTCAGTGCTGTTTACGATCGGCAAATCCTTAATTGGAGTTTACCTAGGAGGTAGCGGTATTGCCTCTACCTACGGTGCTGCTGGCTCGTTCGTGATTATCTTACTTTGGATCAATTATTCAGCTCAGATTCTCTTCTTAGGTGCTGAGTTTACTCAAGTTTGGGCTAACCGCTACGGTTCCCTGATGCTGGCAAAACGCAAAAATTTGCTCAGCATTCAAGCTGAAGAATCCTCCGGGCCCAAACACCGGTAGAATTCTTAATATTAGATACAAAAAAATGCGATCGCTCACTTTTGAGTCAGCCGAATGCCAGCACCTTGAAACCTATGTCAGTTGGGAGGGCGAGGCCTGTGGACTCACTAAATTTTAGACTCAACCCATCGCCAAATCTGCCCGTGAACTTGACCGGGCGAACACTTAGTAGTATCACTGGATATGGTTGAAACCAGTTTATCTTGATCCCTGTCGCTGCCCTTCGGTGATGACCGAAAAATTTGAAGTTTGCGATCGCCCCGAAAGAGATTTGTTTCCTTGCCAGTCCCCAATTTCAACGGTGAAACCAATCTCAAGTCCACAAACTGGGATATTTCAACCTGAACTGATATCAGGAGGTACTTTTGTACGCATCAAAACACCTGGGAAGCCACCTGCTCCCTATGTCAGACATGGAGCTAATTCGCCTGTGGGTAAACCGCAAATCCCCCCGCAACCGGCGCTTTAGCTGGCAGGCGGCCAACCATTTTCGAGTGTTTGTCGCAAAACCGCTGGCACAAGTTACTCTGACAGATGTCGAGACTTTCGCAGCAGCGATGAGAGCTCGGAAACTTCCACCGCGTTTCTACCAGCAAACCTTGCTAGCGCTGAAATCGCTGTTCGCCTTCGGCCAGCAAACGAAAATTTTGCCCGCAACACTCCCCCTTCACCGGTGGCCGGTTCTGCGCCGGAATCGCTCCAAACGCCTTCGTTTTCAACTCTCTTGGGGTTTCTTAATCTGTTTGTGCTTTTTCTTAGGTAGAATGACGCCGAGACTGTGGGGACAATCGGTCTCGGCAGGAAGCTCGCCCGCCCCGAAACTGCTGCCGGAAGTTGCGACGATCGACTCACCAGACAAACGAGAGGATAACATCGATCGCGATCGCTCGCCGGAAACTCCAATCCTGAATTCACCAGAGCCCAGACTCGATAGCAGACTCGATAACATCGGGCCCGAACATCGAGTCAAAGCCTTTCTCGATACCATCGCAGCCGCCGAAGGAACCGCTAGCCCCGACGGCTACCGCACCCAGTACACCGGCACGAAATTTGTCAGCTTTCAAGATCATCCCAGAGAAATGAGGTGCGGCCGTCGCTACGGCAAAAAACTCTGTTCCGACGCAGCGGGGCGATATCAGTTTCTCAGCACCACTTGGGACAGATTTGCCAAAAAATTTGGCGTCCGCGATTTCAGCCCCCAAAATCAAGATTTGATGGCTATAGAGTTAATCCGAGAAAAAGGTGCATTAGAAGATATAGAAGCGGGTCGATTGGAACCAGCAGTCAGAAAACTCGCTTACATCTGGCCTTCTTTTCGGCGTTATGGCGGTTCTGTAGAATCGTCGATGCCCAAACTCGAAGCCATGTACCTGCAAAATTTGGGGATTTACCGGCAAGGATTGATTGTTAGAAATTAGTCAACAGTTTCAGGACGAGTTTAGATTGGGGTTTGGCAATTTTGGATTGAATTTTGACATCCAAAATTGAAAATGGGGTAGTTATGGGTGATGTCTATTCTGGTTGTATCGGAATGATTAAACCACAGAGGGCACAGAGGACACAGAGAAAGAGAAGAGAGATAATAATTCCGATGTCAACGAATTAGATATGATGTCTATTATTCGGAAAATTAAAAATTAGGCTAATTTTCCATCTTCCATGTGAACGATGCGATAGGCAATATCCAAAATTCGGTTGTCGTGGGTTACTAACAAAATAGTACAGCCCTGTTCTTTGGCAAGTTGCTGCATCAAATTCACCACTTCGCGACCGGATTTGCTGTCCAAGGCGGCTGTTGGTTCGTCAGCTAAAACAATTTGCGGTTGACTGACCAAAGCGCGGGCGATCGCAACTCTTTGTTTTTGTCCTCCCGACAAGTCATCTGGATAATAGTTAATCCGCTGTTCCAGTCCTACTAACTCTAGCATTTTTGCAGAGCGATCGCGCATTTGGGAACGCGACAAATTCCCGTGAACTTCCAAACCCATCTGCACGTTTTGCAGCGCGGTCAAACTGCGGTGCAAGTTGTGCGCCTGAAAAATGTAGCCTATTTTGCGCCGCGCCTTTACCAATTGGTCTGAACTCGCTTTGCACATTTCTTGACCGAGAATTTTGAGACTTCCCGATTGACCGGATCTCAGTCCGCCAATCAAAGTTAAAAGCGTAGTTTTTCCCGAACCGGAAGGCCCCGTCATCAGCACGATTTCACCTGCATTAATGTCGAGATTGATGTCAAAAAGTACCTGTTTTCGCAGTTGACCTTGACCGAAGTAGTGGTCTAGTTGGTGTGCGGAAATTATAGGTGCAGGAATCTGTAATGGGTTGGTTGTTGGGGAGAGAGTAGTAGAATTCATATTTTATTGGTTTGAGGTTAGAGATTTAATTAAGAGACAAGGTTGCCTAAATCTTTGATTGAGAGAGAAACCGCAGATGAACGCAGATGAACGCAGATGGATTTCAAGATTGTTGGCATTTTTTGCAATTGGAGTCTAATAAACTGCTTTTGTCGCCTACAAAGTAGAGGAAAAAGAAGAGAAGGATTACAAGAAATATGTTTTTAGTCAGGGTTTTAGTCTTTCATGCTCTCTGATTATTTTTCCTTTAAAACATATCTGCTGGGTCGGCTGCTTGCAGTTTGCGAGTGGCAATTGCTCCTGAAAGAGTGCACATAATTACGTTCAAAAGTAATACTGCAACTGCTCGAACCAGCGTCATGTACAAAGGTAAATTTGTGGCTTTGCGAGTTAAAGAGTAAAGTCCGAAAGAGACTCCTACTCCGGGCAAAAAACCGAGTACAGAAAGAATTAGAGCTTCTTCAAAAACGATGCCGAGTAAATAAACATTGCGGTAGCCCATCGCTTTGAAAGTAGCGTATTCTCCCATGTGGTCGCTGACATCGGTTGAGAGAACTTGATAAACAATAATTACTCCTACTACAAAACCCATCGCGACGCCTAGATTAAACACAAAGCCGATCGCAGTATTCTTAGCCCAATAGTTTTTCTCAAAATCGATAAATTCTTGTTTGGTTAGTACCTTGACATCCTGCGGTAAATATGCTTTCAAAAGTTGTTGAACTTCTACGGGGTCAGCACCCGGTTGCAGTTGAATTAATCCGGCATTAACACTCGCGGCGTTTTGTCTGGGAAACAGGCGCAGGTAATTTTGATCGCTAGTCATCAAAATACCGTCGGCGGCAAAAGATGCTCCCACTGTGAATAAACCGCTGACGTTCATCGTGCGCCGCTCTACTTCAGCTTTAACGGCTTTTCCTCGATCGATTTGGGCGATCGTCCCTTGGTAGTCTCCCCTAGAAGCTCGATCGAACAACACGGTATCCGGCAATTTAATCGCGCTCAAATTTTGGTTGACTTCTGGAAGCGCAAACGCAGGGCGATTCGGATTGAAACCCACCACCATCAGCGACGTTTCGCGCCGAGTTTCGGGATTTTTCCAGTTAGCAATTTTCACGTAAAGCGGTTCGGCTGATTTCACCCCCGGTACGTTCATTGCTTGATACAATCTGCGTCTGGGGAAGGAAGACAAATTAATCAAATTTCGCGCTTGGGGGTGAATCAAAACTAAGTCTGTTTCCAAGCTTTGATGCAGCCGCGTATTGCTGGTGTAAAGCGCATTTTGAAAGCCTAACTGCATGAACATCAAAACGTCAGCAAAGGCAATTCCTGCTACTGCAACCAGCATTCGCCCTTTGTCATGACTCAGTTGCAGCCATCCGAGGGAAGTTCTGCGTCTTAACTGTTGTAAGGGTTTTATGAGTCCAATCATAGGATTTTAGATTTTAGATTTGGGATTTTGGATTGAAGAGATAGGGCTGATGGTTTACTCTTTTCGTACTGAAATAATATGTAATATCATGTCCGGTCTAGCGACCGCGATTTTTGTAGGGGCGGGTTCACCAACAATACCTGCGAATAATTGACCATCTCAAAAACCCGCCCCGACCGGGATATTATGGTTAATCGATCGGACATCATATAATTATTGAACCGCGAAGACGCAAAGGACACGTTCGGCGAAGCCGTTCCCGTAGGGTAGAAAGAGAAAGGAAGAAGTAGAGAGTTTTCTAGCGGGAAGAAAGTAAGATTTTTTACTTAATCTTTAATTTCTCCGATCGCCACTTTGACTTGCAAATTGGTTAATCCCGCTACTTTCTGGCTGGAAGCTTCATCTAAACGCACTTTTACTTCCACAATTCGACTATCAATATTTGCAGAAGGATCGGTGTTAACAATGTTTTGCCGCTGCACTTGCAAACCAATATGTTCGACAGTTCCCCGCAATTCGCCCCTCAAAGCATCGCTAGTAATTTTGGCGGTTTGTCCGAGGCGCACTTTGTCCACGTCGCTTTCGTAGATTTCCGCAACAGCTAGCATCTCGCGAGTTTGTCCGAGTTCGACAATACCGTCGTTTCCCACTTTTTCTCCCGGATGCGTGTGGATTTTCAGGACTTGGGCGTCTCTGGGAGCACGGATGTATGCTAGATCCAGATTGGCTTTGGCTTGTTTGGCGGCTGTTGCGGCCAAACTGACTTCGGCGGCGGCTGCTGCTATGTCAACGGGACGCACTTCGGCGATACGATCGAGATTTGCTGCGGCTTCGTTAATCTGCTGTTGTCGAGATTCCTGAATTTGGCTGAGTTTGGCTTGGGCTTCGTTAATTTGCTGTTGGCGCGATTGCTGAATTTGATTCAGTTTGGCTTGGGCTTCGTTAATTTGCTGTTGGCGCGATTGCTGAATTTGATTCAGTTTTGCCTTTCCTTCGTTGAGTTGCTGTTGAGTTGTTTCGGCGGCGAGGCTTTTGCTGTCGCTGGTGGAAGCTGAGATGGCTCCTTCTTGATACAGTTGGGAGTATCGCCGATCCTCGCTTTGGGCGTTGCGGAGTTCGGCTTGCAGGCGGGCAATTGCGGCTTGTTGAGTTTGAATTTCACCTTGCTGTTCGGCCCTGATGCGGGCAATTGTGGCTTGTTGCGCTGCAATTTCGGTGCTGCGATCGATTTCTAGACGGGCCACGATCGCCTGTTGCGCTGCGATCTCGTTGCTGCGATCGGCTGATAAACGGCTAATAGTCGCTTTTTGGGCTTGGATTTCGCCGTTTTTGGCTCCGGCTTTGACTTTTGCTAGGTTTGCCTCGGCGACGCGCACTTGTTCTTGAGCTTGGTCGAGGGCGGCTTGCAGGCGATCGCGGCTGTCCAAAATTGCGATCGCCTGACCTGTTTTTACCCTGTCTCCTTCTTTCACTAAGAGTCGATCGATCCGGTTTCCTTCCGCTGCACCGGAGGCGGAGACTTTAATTACTTCTCCTCTGGGTTCGAGTCGCCCCAAGGCTGTAACTGTGGTTAATTGGGATGCTGCGACGGCTGCGGCGGCTGCTGCTGCGTTGGGATCGGCTATGCGCGATCGCCAGATCGTGTAGCCTGTGGTTCCCGCTGCCCCCACGGTTGCTACTGCTGCCACAACTAGGAGTTGTTTAACTAGGGATGGAGTTGAGGATAAGCCGTCTGCTGTTGGTTGGTGTACCATGACATACCTCTTTGTGAGAAAATAAAACTAAACGGTTTAGTTACGATGTTCTTTCATACTAAACCGTTCAGTATAATAATGTCAAGCTCCCAAATAAAAATTACAGAAGCAAGGTATGGCAAGGACAAAACCGATCGAAGCAGACGCAGCAGGAGGTGACAAAACCGAGCAAATCCTGCAAGGTGCGATGCAAGAATTTTTAACCCACGGCTACGCGGGGACGAGTATGGACAAGGTAGCGAAGACGGGGGGAGTTTCCAAAGCCACGGTTTACAGCTATTTTCAAGATAAAGAGGGATTGTTTGCGGCTTTGGTACAGCGGCTGGCGCAAAAAAAAGTCCATTTTACACTTCTGGAGGAAGAACCCGCCGTAGCGCTGCGATTCGTTGCCACAACTATATTGGATCAGGCGACCCAGGAACCAGAATATCTCAATTTTGTGAGGTTAGTGATTGCGGAATCGGGGCGTTTTCCCCAGCTAGCGCAGACTTTTGTGAAAAACTTAGCTAAACCGGGTATCCAGCGGCTAGCGGAATACTTGGCATCGCATCCAGAGTTAAAATTGCCCGATGCGGAGGCAACAGCGCGAATTTTTATCGGAGCTTTGGTATATTTTCAGTTAATGCAGCATATGATGCACGGTAAAGAGATTATCCCAATGGAGCGCGATCGACTGATCGACGGTCTCCTGCACTTGGTTTTAGGCCCGCAGTCCAATTCCTAAGTGCGATCGCACTATCGAGGAATTTCATGTGAGAACGATCGCAGCCATCAAGCGCGATCGCTCTTGATGGCTGCGATCGCAGGTTTGAGTCAGGTGTTTTTCCTAACCTTTCTCTCAATTCCTCAGCCGATAACTGTGGCAGTTGTTCTACAAACAATGTCAATTCTGCCACAGGCAAAGTTAATAGATTAGTAACGGCTGCAGGCAGAATATCGCCCAATTCAGGCGATCGTATTTGCAACGCACTTTCAGCTAACAATTTAACCGCTGATTCCCGCCCAGATTCATCGACTGTCAGCATCGAGATTGCCAGCAACAGCACTGTAAATTCCGCCGCTGCCAACTTGGATATTGGAGACAGAAAAACAGTCATTTTGGGACTTAATTCTCCAAATCTAACTCGCAGAAAGTTTTCTAGGATTAAGCGCTGTTGTTCTTGTCTGCCTTGTTCTAGTCCTTGTTCTAGTCCTTGTTCTAGTCCCCGTTCTAGCCCTCGTTCTAGTCCTTCTTCTAGTCCCTGTTCTAGTCCTTCTTCTCTAGCTTGTTGCTGTGCTGCTTGTATTTGTTGTTGAAAAAGTGGTGCAATGGCCATAATTAACTCCCGCTCTTCTGGCTCTAATTTTTGTGGCGCATCGGTTACTAAATTTGACTGTAACCGATACAGCAATTCTAGCGCGATCGTCCGCAACGGATCGTCTGTTGCTAAAGTGCTTAATTGAGAAATAGCCCTTTGCTGCACTCCCCCTTTGCCCAAAATCCTCAACCATAGGGTTTCTGGAGTTTCTGGCAACTGGTGAATCGCCACAATTGCAGTTCGCAAAGATTCACCCAAAAAATAAATTCCCTGCATCCAATTCTCTGTGTCTGGTATAGCATTAAAGCTATCTACCAATGCTTTCGATGCTGTGGGCATCAATCGATTTTAGATTTTAGATTTTAGATTTTAGATTGAAGAAAGTGAAGTAAACATCGATTTCTCGGACTTCCGAAGTCACATCGCGGCCGATATTAACCGTTCCAAGCGGCGACAGCAATTCTTCCAGAAATTCTTTGGCAAAGAGATCGTGAATAAATCGCGTCATAGAAATTATTTCAAACAGTAAATAAATCTTTTAGCCGTTTTCTCACCCATTCTACAGGATTTTCATCCTCTTCTGCTGCATCTACCAATTCCATTTCTCGCAGTAATTGCTGTCTTTCGCTGAGTTCTTCTTTGTGTTTGACTATTTCTTGAATAATCTGTTCGGATAACTCCGGTCGTTCAGTTAGAACTTTTTGGAAACCTTCTTTATTAATCGCAAACAAAATTGTTTCTTCCAAAGCTCTTACCGAAGCAGTTCTCGGAATTCCCAACATCAAAGAAAGTTCCCCAAAAAACTGACCGCTACCAAGGTTATTCAGATGTTTGTCAATAGCTTCTACAAAAACTTCTACTGAACCTGAAAGAATCATGTAAAAAGCATCTCCGGGGTCGTTTTCGTGAAACAAAAATTCTTGCGGTCGCAGACGTTTGCGGTATCCAACTTCAATCAATTGCCGCAATTCAAGATCGGTCAGATTTTCAAAGTATTCCACCTCTCGCAGCAAACAGCTAAGCGACGATGGCTTTTTGAGTTTTTCTGCAAAACTTGGCGGTTTTTGCTCATTTTCTGAGTAACTATTCGGGAGGTCAATTGCAGTTTCTTTTTTATTGAACATTGACAAGAGAACTTCGGGGTTTTGCAAATAAATTTCTCTGTCATTCAACGGAAATTCGATTTTATGCTGGCGGAAATTGTATTCAATTGCAAAATTTAAAGAACTTTTAATTATTTCTCTTTCAGTCGGCCTGTCTGTCCAAACTAAAAGTTCAAATTTAAAACTATCATCACCAAACTCGACAAACAATACTTTCGGATTCGGTTCGTACAATACTCCAGCTTCTGCGTAAGCAATATTTAACAGAGTTTCTGTCACTAACAGCGGGTTACTATTCTCGGCTACTTCTACGGGAACTCGCAGACAGAGTAGGGAATTTTCGTAACTCCAGTTAACAATTTTGTTGCTAATCATTTTGCTGTTGGGAACAATGACGCTAGAGTCTTCAGTCGTTTGGATGATGGTCGATCGAATCGATATTTTTTTGACGATTCCCATTAATCCTTCTAATTCCACAAAGTCTCCGACTTTCACAGGCCTATCTAAAAGCAGCGTTAAGCCGCTGACAAAATTAGTTGTTAAATCTTGGATTCCGAAGCCAATTCCGACTCCCAATCCCCCCGCAACCACTGCAAAAGAAGCGAGGTTGAAGCCGATGCTTTGGATGGCGACTATCACCCCCAAAGCTACTATTAAATACCCAACAATTACTGCAATAGCTTCCCGGTTTCCCTCGTCAATGCCCAGTCTGACAAGCACGCTTTCCTTAAGAAAGTTCGTAAAAGATCGTGCTATGAGAAGGATAGCGATAAACAATACAATCAGTTCCACGAGTGACTGCAGGGATACAGGATTTTCACCTATTTTAAATAGGGTAGCTGTAAATATTTGCGATATCTGCGTCAATACTTCTTCTGGTATTGTATTCAATTCAAATTCCGGGACTAAGGTTTCTTGTGCGGTCATTTTTAAGGAGAGTAGTAAAAAATAAAGTCCTCAGTACCCAATGTAAAAATCAAATACTGAAGTTGTTATCATAAATTTTAACCTATTTTTAGGGTATAAAAACTTAAGCCGTTACATAGAGATGTTGTTCCTCATACTACGCAGTTATCCCTATTGCCAATTTTTCGGATACCTGGTCTTCGCAGCCCTGCGGTTAGTGTGCCACTTTTTCGCGCTCCGAGAGCCGACTCATCTATTATTAAAGCGCTCTACTAATTTTAGTCAACATTAACTTGATTCGAGTTTATCATACTGTCCACTAATTTTTTTTTCAAGTCCCGTTATCAAGTTAAGCAGGGATTATTCAATGACTCTTTAAGTGGACAAGTCAAATATGTAAGTATTACAATGACTTTAACTGGTGGGAGAGATATTGCTATTACTCTGCCAGTTGTGTCCGTTTTGTGTATATCCAAGTGAAAATTTAACGGATATAGCTAAAATTGATAACATTTCAAGAATACTTGGCATTCTACCTACATGGGGGATAAACTATAACTTAATTGCATTTGTCAATCCGTAATTTTACTTAAGATACTGCTTGTTTAGGAGTGGAAAATTGGCGATTTGAGGGTAAGTGGACATAAATATGGCGCGAGACATGATTGCTCGATCGCCCAAATCTAAGTTCTCCACCCAAAACCTGAGTAAAGGCTGAGCATAATTACTGATTGACAAATGCTTCCCTAGGTTAAGTTGTCATCAATGTTCTACCGATAGGATTGATTACCAATAGAATTGATGAGAAATAGAAATACTTGACGATACATCCGAATAATTAAAAAACATAGTGTCGCAAGGGATACATATCTCGCAGATTGAAAGCCTAACGGTCGCCCTACGGAAGGTTTTCTTCAGTACCCCAATAGGAGAAAACGAAAACCTTGCGATCGCACAATTGGAAAGAAGTTCTAGAATTAAAGCTGAAATCTACGATCTAACATGACCAAATTCCCACCAAAGCAAACCCAACCGCCACTACAAGAGAGCACAACAGCAGAGGTATTGCGACAGGCTCACTTCGAGGCTTTTTTTGCTGCAGCGAATGCCGGACTGATGATTTTAGACCGCCAACTCCGGTACGTCCAAATTAACGAAGCTATGGCCCAGATCAATGGCATTTGTGTGGAAGATCATATTGGTAGGTCGCTGTGTGAAGTGCTGCCAGAATTGGCTGCGAATCTGGGACCAATTTTGCAAGAAATTCTGAATACGGGCAAAGCAATTCTCGATTATGAAGTAGTGGGTGAAACTCCGAGACAACCGGGCATCCTGCGCTACTGGCAAGCATCTTACTATCCTTTGCTGGATGAAAATGACCTGGTTTTTGGTGTTGGTGCCCTTGTGATTGAAATTACAGATCGCAAGCGGGCAGAACAAAAGCAGGCAAGACTGACGGCCATTTTGGAAGCAACTTCCGACTTAGTAGGAGTTTCTGATACGACTGGGCATAGCGTCTATCTCAACAAAGCCGGACAGGAAATGCTGGGGATGTCCCCAGAGGAAGCAGGAGCTTCGTTTAGTATAGATTCTGTGTTAGCTCCCTCAGCAAGGGCAAAATTCCACAACGAAGTAATTCCCACCGCCTTACGAGAGGGCAGGTGGACTGGTGAAACTCTGTTTTTGTCATGCGATGGGGAAGAAATTCCAGTCTCCCAGGTTTTGATCGTTCACAAAACCGCAGCGGGTGAAGTCGAGTTTATCTCCACTATTGCGCGGGATATTCGCGATCGCAAAAAAGCAGAGGAAGAACGGCAATTACTCGCTACAACGATCGAGAACAGCCGTGACTTTATTGGCGTTGCCTCAATGGATGGTCGCCCGATGCTAGTGAATCAGGCTGGTCTGGATTTGGTGGGACTCAGTAGTTTGGACGAAGCCAAAACCAAACACATGAACGACTTTTTCATGGCAGAAGATTTGGACTTTGTACAGCAGTTTATTATGCCTGCAATAATGCAAGAGGGAAGTTGGCGGAGTGATTTCCGCTTCAGACATTTCCAGACAGGTGAACCCATCGCGGTAGATTACACCCTATTTTCGATCGAAGATCCAGAGACTAATGAACCCATAGGAATTGCCACTATTACGCGGGATATTCGCGATCGCAAAATCGCAGAAGATGTCCTGAAACAAAGTGAAGAAAGATTTCGTTCTTTGATGGAAGCCAGCGCTCAAATTATTTGGATCTGCAATGCCGACGGCGAAATGGCGATCGAGCAACCTAGTTGGAGTGCATTTACAGGACAGACATTTGATGATTACAAAGAAGGGGGTGGGATCAAGGCTATCCATCCAGACGATCGCTCGTCTGTGGTTACTGTCTGGTCAACTGCTATTGCTAATCGATCGCTCTATGAAGTTGAATTTCGTATGCGCCGCTATGACGGGGAATATCGCTACATGACTTGTCGTGGTGTACCAATTCTGAACCCGGATGGTTCAATTCGGGAATGGATTGGCGCGAATACAGATATTACCGATCGGTTCCAAGCTGAAGAAGCTCTGCGCCAACAGCAAGCTGCGCTGCGCGATCGCAACGTCTTGCTGAGCTCTATTTTGGAAAGTACGCCAGACATAATTGTGGTTAAAGACCGGGAAGGGCGATATGTTGCCCTTAATTCCGAGGTCGCAAAATCCTTTTACGGTAGACCCATTGAGGAAATTATCGGTAAAGATGATTCGGAACTGCTTCCTCCGGCTGCAGCCGTTGCAATAATGGCAAAAGACCGCGAGATCGTGGAAGCAGGCATTACTGAAACCTACGAAGAAGAGGTTTTCAATGGTAAAGAGAATACTTCTTTTTTAACAACAAAAGCCCCTTGGCGGGACGCTCAGGGCAATATTATCGGCCTGATCGCCATAGCGCGAAACATTAACGATCGCAAACAAATGGAAGCAGAGTTGCGCGATCGCAATGCACTGCTAAACTCGATTTTGGAAAGTACACCCGACTTCATTGTCGTTAAAGACCGGGAAGGGCGTTATGTTACCATTAACTCCAATTTGGCAAACTTCTTAGGCAAGCCAGTTGAGGAAATCATCGGCAAAGATGATTTAGAATTAATGTCGCCTGACAGTGCGCGTGAACTTATGGCAAAAGATCGCCACATCATGGCAGCAGGAATCACAGAGATTTACGAGGAAGATATTTCTTCTCATGATGAAAGCCCTACGACCTTTTTTACTACAAAGGCTCCTTGGCGGGATAATCAGGGCAATATCCTCGGCATCATTGCAACAACACGAGATATTACCGATCGCAAACAAGTAGAGCAAACACTCCGTCAAACCCTAGAAATACTGGACTTAGCCAGCAATAGTATCATTATTAGGGATATGGATGACCGCATCATATACTGGAACCAAGGTGCAGAAAAGCTCTATGGTTGGACAAAAGCCCAAGTAGTCGGGCAGTACATTCACACATTCCTGGAAACAGTCTTCCCTAAACCATTAGAAACCGTATTGGCAGAGTTTTTCGAGCAGGGAAGTTGGGAAGGAGAACTGCAGCACACCACCAGCGATCGTCGGCAGATTATTGTGGCAAGTCGCTGGACATTGCAGCGCGATGGGGAAGGAAAGCCTTGTGCCCAACTGGAAATTAATAATGACATTAGCGATCGAAAACTTGCCGAAGAGGCTATCAAACAAAGCGAAGAACGCTATCGTTCGCTAATAGTTGCCACATCCCAAATTGTCTGGACAGCGGATGCTGAAGGAAGATGCCCGGATCTACCGAGTTGGAGAGCTTACACCGGACAAACCGAAGCTGAGGTAATTGGTTTTGGCTGGCTAGATGCAATTCACCCGGACGATTGCGAACGAACCAATCAAGTCTGGCTCGAAGCAGTGCAAACGAGAAGCCTGTATGACATAGAATACCGAATGCGCGGAGTGGATGGAAACTATCGTTATTTCCAAGCTAGAGGCGTGCCAATTCTGAATGAAGATGGCAGCCTCCGCGAGTGGGTTGGCACTTGCACCGATATCCACGATCGCAAACAAACAGAAATCGTACAGGCAAAAGCTAAGGAAGCAGCAGAAGCTGCTAGTCGGGCTAAAAGTGAATTTCTTGCCAACATGAGCCACGAGCTGCGGACTCCGCTTAATGGCATCATGGGATACGCGCAGATTCTTCAGCGTTCCAAAGTCTTGAATGAAGAAGAGCGATCGCGCATTGATGTTATTTATCAGTGCGGTTCGCATTTACTAACCTTAATCAATGATATTCTCGATTTGTCGAAGATTGAAGCACAGAAAGTGGAACTAATGCCCACTGATTTTCATTTCCCGGCATTCCTGCAAGGTGTAGCAGAAATGTGTCGCATCCGAGCTGAAATTAAAGGAATTCACTTTCATTTTCCATCAAGCCCGGAACTCCCGATCGGTATTCGTGCGGATGAAAAACGCTTGCGACAAGTGTTAATTAATCTTTTAAGCAACGCTATTAAATTTACGGATGAGGGCAGCGTTACTTTTACAGTCAGTTTTGCAGCCGAAGGAAAAATTCGCTTTGAAATACGCGATACAGGTACCGGCATTGCACAGGATCAACTCCAAGCTATTTTTCAGCCCTTCGAGCAGGTAGGCGATCGCAGACGGCAGACGGAAGGCACCGGATTGGGACTGGCAATTAGCCAAAGGATTGTAGAACTAATGGGCAGTACCATTCAAGTTCAAAGTGAGATTAATGTTGGCAGTATTTTCTGGTTTGATGTTAGTCTGCCTCAAGCCGATGAATGGGTCAAAACGTCTCAAAGCGACCATCGCGGGCAGATTATCGGCATCAAACACCGCCAACCTAAGATTGTGGTTATTGATGACAAATGGGCTAACCGTTCGGTAATTAGCAATTTGCTCAGTCCGATCGGCTTTGAGGTGTTTGAAGCGAACGATGGGCTTGAAGGCTGGGAAAAAATTATAGAAGTGCAGCCTGATTTAATTGTTACCGATTTATTAATGCCCGAACTAGATGGCTTCGAGGTAATTAAGCGGGTTCGAGAATCGGAAAATTTCAAAGACATCATCATTATTGTGTCATCTGCCAGCGTATTTGAAACCGATCAATACAGAAGTTTAGAAGCCGGAGGCAACACCTTTATTCCCAAACCTATTCAGGCAACAGAGCTCCTGCAAAAATTACAACAGTATCTCGATTTGGAATGGGTTTATGAAGCTAATGAAGATCCACAGGCGATCGCATCAGACACCGATGAGCTAATTGCCCCGCCTGCTACACAAATGGAAATGCTATACGAACTGGCTATGAAGGGAAATTTCCTAGAAATAGTTAAGCAGGCGGTATTACTGGAACAAATAGATCCCCAATACATTCCCTTTGCTAAAAGATTGCATCAAATGGCAAAAGACTTTCAAGACGAAGAGATTTTAACGTTTATTCAGTCCTACAAGTAAGGTTTATGAATTCAGAAATTCAAGCAAATGGTACAATCCTTATAGTTGATGACAATTCAGCCAACTTAGGTGTCTTATCTGATGCCTTAAGTCAGGAAGGATTTGAAGTTCGGGTCGCGAAATCTGGAAAGATGGCACTAGAGCGAGTCAAATATGCTCTCCCAGATCTAATCTTGCTAGATGTCATGATGCCAGAGATTGATGGATTTGAAACCTGTCGTCGATTACAGGCTAATCCAGAAACTAAACAGATTCCCATTATATTTATGACTGCGCTCTCGGATACGGCTAATAAAGTTGAGGGGTTTAAGCTTGGGGCTGTAGATTATATTACCAAACCTTTCCAACAGGAGGAAGTATTAGCTCGCGTCAAGCTGCATTTAAAGCTTCATGTTTTAACTGAGAAGTTAGAAGAAAAAAATACATTATTGGAGCAAAAAGTTGTAGAAGTCAGCCAAGCCTATGAAGATTTACAACAACTGCAACTTAAGTTAATTCAAAGCGAGAAGATGTCCGGCTTAGGGCAAATGGCGGCTGGGATTGCTCATGAAATAAACAACCCTATAAATTTCATCTCAGGCAATCTGGGTTATGCCCAAGAGTACGCTCACAACTTACTAAAAATAATACATCTCTATCAAGAAGATTATGTAAATCCAACTCCTCGGATTCAAGCAGCAATGGATGAAATAGAACTGGAATTTGTGGAGGAAGATTTTATCAAAGTTCTTAACTCAATCAACTTAGGAACGCAGCGCATCCAGGAGATTGTTAAGTCTATGCGAATCTTTTCTCGCCTAGATGAGGCAGAGGTGAAATCTGTAAATATTCATGAAGGAATTGATAGTACGCTCACCATCCTGCATCATCGTTTAAAAGCCAAACCAGAGCATCCTGAGATTGAATTAATAAAAAAGTACGGTCAGCTTCCACCAGTAGAATGCCATGCCGGACAATTAAATCAAGTGTTCATGAATATTATTTCCAATGCCATTGATGCTTTAGAGGAATCGAATCAGCAGCGTTCTTTTGCAGAAGTTAAACAACAGAAGAACCGCATTCAAATTGCTACAAAAGTAATTGACGAAAATTGGGTGGCTATTCATATTAGTGACAACGGTCGGGGAGTTTGCGAAAGTTTAAAACCGAAACTATTTGACCCTTTTTTTACCACAAAACCTATCGGTAAAGGAACTGGGTTGGGGCTATCTATCAGTTACCAAATTATAGTTGAAAAGCATGGGGGCAGATTATACTGCCAGCCTGGATTAGGAAAGGGAATAGAATTCGTCATTGAAATTCCTATTCGCCAGCAAGCTTGTAAAGCTGCTTAGGAATGAGAATTAAATAACTTCGACAAGTTTGTGGGATGGGCGTCCCGCCCGTCCTTTTTGGACGGGCGAGACGCCCATCCCACAATAACAATTAAAATTGTAAATAATACCATTTCTCTAAAGTCATGCAACACTCTTTGACCCCTCCTAACCCCCCCTTGCTAAGGGGGGGAATAAGAATACTGTTGCATTCTTTTTTTAAATTGGTATTATTTAATTCGCGCTCCTTAGTTCCCGGTACAATGTCTCTTAAGCTGTTGCGCGTTTAAATTGCATATTCGGGACGTTGCTCCGAGCAACGTCCCACAATAATTTGAGTGATTTTTGACACACAATTTAAATGGAGAACAGCTTACGAACTTGTGTTGATTTCTCGCTGACAGCGGGGACGACAAGGTGTTCCTGTGCAAATAAAGCCTGCAGGCATATTTTTAAAGACGCTGCTGCGAGCTCCAATTAAGGCATTTGCACCGATTTCGACATCAGGGCCAATGAAGCAGTCGGCGGCAATCCAAACGCCGTTGTTAATAGTAACAGGTGCTGTTATTAAGCCAAAGGCGGGGTTTTGAGGGTCGTGAGTGCCGGTGCAGAGGTAGCTTTTTTGAGAAATGACGCAGTGTTTGCCGATCGCAATTCGATCCAGACTGTACAATACCACATCATCTCCGATCCAACTGTAATCGCCGATGGCAATTTTCCAAGGATAGGTAAAACGAGCCGTGGGGCGGATAATCGCACCGCGACCTATTTTCGCTCCAAATAACCGCAGCAACCCCCTTCTGATGCAATTAAAAGGGTGTGGAGTGAGAGGAAATGCGATCGCCTGCACGAACCACCACAGCAAAATTAGCCAACCAGGCCTTCCCCGATCGAACTTCGATTGGTTGTACAACCGCAAATCAACCAAAGATTCCCCTGTCAAAGTATTTGGCTGATTGTCGCTAATTGGACGATCGTTTATTTCAGGATTTGGGGAATTTGCGGTCGAATTTTCCGGATATTGGTGCGGATTTGGTATATAATCGGTCATTGATAGTTAATTTAATGTTTAATTTAAAATCGAGTTTAACCTTAAGGACTGCTGCATGACATTTCCAGTTAGGAACAATTTTGAATCTGAAAACGCCAAGGATATCGCACAAGGCGAAAATACAAATCCCAGACTTGGCAAAGTGCGACTTTTACAAACAGCATTGGTACTGCTTAGCAGCTTTTTTGTAGCAGAGTTAATCGCCGCACTTAATTCTCATAGTTTGTCCCTCTTAGCAGATGCGGGTCACGTTTTTTCAGATGTAGCAGCTTTAGCAATAACTTTAACCGCGACTTGGTATTCGTCACTAAAAAGAAGTAAATCGGTGGATTGTGCGATCGAATTGAGATCGGATACTATTGTTAAGAACAGGCAAGATGCCTGTTCCACAAACAGTGAGTCTTCTAGTGGGGTGGGCATCGGCACTATTGTTAAGAATAGGCAAGATGCCAGTGAAGCGAACAGTGAGTCTTCCTGTGGGGTGGGCATCCTGCCCGCCCGCCCAGAAATTATTGCTGCTTTAATTAATAGTATCAGTTTAGTAGCGATCGCCCTGTGGATTGCCGCCGAGTCGATCGCCCGTTTGCAGTCCCCAACACCCGAAGTAGAAGGGCTCCCGATGTTAATTACTGCCATAGTCGGTTTAAGCATCAACTCGATCAATGCTTGTTGCTTGCATTCCTGCTGTCACGGCGACTTGAATCTCAAAAGCGCCTTTCTGCACGCAGTCGCCGACATATTTTCATCGGTTGGAGTCATTATAGCTGCGATCGCCGTAGCGTGGCTGCACTGGAATTGGGCTGACGGCTTAATTAGCTTGCTGGTATCAGCATCAATTATTTTATTAACTCTACCATTGCTAATCGAAAGCATCCAATTGCTGCTGGGAAAAGTATCAGCAATATCCGCCAGTCAACAGCCTTGCGATTGCGAAAAAGTGAGCGCCGAAAAATTGCTTTTTCCATCCCTCGAAGAACTGATTAAATGAAAATGTCTCCAGCCACTCGCTATGGGCTGGCTTTCCTAATTCCCAATTCCCCCATGCTTCCCAAATATTAAGGCAATTTCACTTCTGTCTCTTGACTGATAACTACTGGCGGCGACAGAGTATGCTCGGATTCTGCCACATTCAACTGACCGCCACAACAACGCAATTCGTAAAGTTTTGCATTAATTTGATACTCATATTGACTCAATAACCTTGCATAAATATAGCCAGCTTTGCCATCTAAAAAGCCGAGCTGAATGAAGTAAAATAAAATAAATCTGAGCATGGGTTTAAACGGCAGCCGCACCCAAACTTTTTTGAGAAAGCGTTTCCGCTGGACTGCATCTCCAAATAAGTGAGCGCCAATAGTGCCGCTGTCGTCGCGCCCTTCAATAATATTGTAATAAACGCGAGCTTCCCAATTAGAATAGCGGTTGTGCCGTTCTATCCAGTGAAATAAATCGCGGTAATCCTCGTGGATCATGTCATTTTTTAAGTAGCCGACTTGACCCGCTAAAATTACGTGTTCGTGAACTTCGTTGTCGCCAGTATTGGGGACTGATTCAGTGCCGAGGTTTTCGTAACGTCCTTTTTGATGCTTGAACAAACGCAAATTCCAGTCTGGATATCGGCCGCCGTAACGCAGCCACTGACCTAAAAAGAAGACTTTGCGGTTGAGGTAGTAACCGTCAAAATTGGGGTCTTCGATCGCCTGCGCGATTTCGTCCCAAAGTTCCGGGGGAATGCGCTCGTCGCAATCGACAATTAATACCCATTCGTTGCGAAATGGCAGGTTGTCCAATGACCAATTTTTCTTTTTCGGCCAGCGGTTGTCGAAGTAGAATTGCACTACTTTTGCGCCGGTGCTGATGGCAATTTCTACGGTGCGATCGCTGCTTTGGGAATCAACCATGAAAACTTCATCCGCCCTAGCAATGCTGGCCAGACACGCTGGTAGATTAAGTTCTTCGTCTTTTGCCGGAATGAGAACTGAAACCGGAATCTTGGATGAACTAGATGTCATAATCGAGTGCTTGAACCTGAATGCGGTCGAGTTTTGGTGGATGAAGTGCGATCGGCACAGCAGGGCCGACGACTTTAGCAGCGAGGGATATTGCCTATAGCCTAATGCCTGCTGGTCGATTTCGGTGCAAAAATCAGGCCGCGGATGGCTGCGCTCAAATAACCAATTTGACCCCAGGCAAAAACGAAATTTTCAAAGCGCAGCCCTGGATCTCTAATATATTTAAAAGACTTCCAGACACCCCTCAAGATTCTTTCACCCCCCCGCCCAAGCTGAGCAATACCGGCTCGATCGGACAATTGTTCGCGATAACACTCGCTGATGCCTTGCCACCAGCCGCGCTGTAGAAACCAAGCTTTGTTGAGCCTTTCTGTCGCGACATGGTGAAGCACCAGGGCCTCCGGTAGATAAACTACTTGCCAACCTAACTCTAAAGCTAATTCTGTGGCCCGCAACTCTTCATTTGACAGCAACTTTTTGCCGACTCTACCGAGTTTGACATCGAAGCCGCCAATTTGTTCGAGAAAAGCGCGCCGGATTGAGTAGTTTACCCCCCTGGGAGTCAAACCGGCAGCAGTCACGTACAGACAAGTATTGCCTAAATCGTATTCTCCCAAGTTCTGGGCCAATCCGGGTGACAGCCATTCGGGCGGGCTGACTCCACAGGGCCAGAGCAAATTGACTTTGCCACCGGCTACGGCGAGTTGTTGATTGCTTTGATAAGCGCTGTGGAGCACCCTAAGCCAATTCGGCTCAGCAATAGCGTCGTCGTCGAGATAAGCCAATATTTCGCTGCCAGCTTCCTTTGCGCCGGTGTTCCGGGCCACTGACAGACCGATTTCGGGTTCCCACACGTACTTGAGGCGCCGATCGCCCTGTCTTGCTTCTACCACCTCGCGGGTGCGCGAAATCGAACTTTCGGGGCTTGCATAATCGCTAGAAGCGTTATCCACTACTACTACTTCAAAGTTGTCGGGAAAATCCTGTACCAGCAAGCTGTCGATCGCCCCACCTAAATAGGCGGCGCGATTGTGGGTGCAAATAATCGCTGATATCTGAGGACGATCTGGCATAAATAACAGCTTGGGAAATACGGGGGTTCTCGATCGACTTACTCTGATATTGTCTCATCAATGCTATTATCGCTTAAAAAGCATTTGGTAGTTGGCAGTTTAAATCATAATTGGTAATTGCTAATTGGGAATTGGCCATTGGGAATTATGTTTAATCCTTTGTATGTTACCCTGCCCAAAGAAGGGAGACAAGCCCGCGACATTAGTCGCCAGCCGCCCAAAAAATTTAACCAAACTTCTATCTCCCAAAATCATTTGTTGTGGAGTAAATCTCAAATCTCAAATCTCAAATCTCAAATCGACTGACTAATGACTAACTCAGAACCCACCACATCGAGACAATTAATCTTAGTAACTGGGCCGGCCCGAAGCGGCAAAAGTGAATGGGCCGAAACTCTGGCGGCGGGTTCGGGAAAACAAGTAATTTATGTGGCTACCGGCCGGGTTGATGAAACGGATTTGGAGTGGCTGCGTCGCCTCGAACAGCACCGAAATCGCCGCCCTGTTGATTGGAAAACTCTAGAAGTGCCGATCGAATTATCGGCAGTCGTGCAAGCCGGCAAGCCCTCAGATTGCTTGTTGATTGATTCCCTGGGAACTTGGACGGCAAATCTTTTGGAAGAAGAAGCTGCTGTTTGGGCGAGTGTGCAGCAAGATTTGCTCGCCTGTTTGAAGTCGGCGGCGGCTGATGTAATTTTGGTAGGGGAAGAAACCGGATGGGGTGTTGTGCCTGCTTATCCGGCGGGGCGACTGTTTCGCGATCGCCTCGGCACTCTCGTGCGCCACATCGGGGCGATCGCCGATAATGTTTATCTCGCCACCGGAGGTTACGCCTTGAATCTAAGAGCTCTTGGTACCCCGCTGCCGCCTTTGAAAAATTAACACTATGGGGATCGATCGACAAGGGAGAAAAAATATCGGTTTCCCGAACGACAATTTTAACTGAAAATCAGGTATGATTTTAACTAAGATTGAAAACTCAAGAGTCACATAAATTAGTCAAAAAACATACTCCCTAGGGCCAACCGCACAACAATTTGACATGAGGAATAGCCGATTTTTGAAATTATGTAAAAGATAAAATGTCTCTTAAGAAAGAGTGCTAATTTCAAATTAAAAGTCTAAAATAATCAATTAGTTGAAGGGTTGACTAAAAGTTATGGCATCAGAGAGTGAAGTAAGAAAATATATTGCTTACTGGTTTCAGTTAGGCAAAAAAGTATTAATTCGCAACGGTTCCGAAGCGCTGCAGCCCAAATCGGTAAATGCGGGCGATCGCTACAGCACCGAATTTGAAGAGTGCTGGCAAAAAATTATCTCCCGCGACAGCGGAGACTGTTACCTCGAAGGCACAAACGAAACAATTGCCCAACTGCTGACGCCAGCTTGGGAAATCAGTCCCTGCGCGCGCTGCGCGATGCCCGTAGTGTTCAAACAAACCGGAATGCCCCCGGAGTTTTGTCCCTGTAACGACTTACCGAACTGGCCCGATACCGAAATGCCCCAACCTCGATCGCCCGTCAGCAGCCAATCGCAACTATCAGGCATTCGCGATCGACTCCAAAGATCCAGCGGCGAGTAAGTATATAAGAAGGAAGAAGGGTCTTCTTCCTTAAATTGTTACAATATATTTACAATGCTTCACACTAGGTCTGATTTATGAATGTCAAGACAGTATCGCCAGCCTCCCCGCAAACTTATACGAATTCAGGGACTCAGGCTGTACTAAGCAATCTCCAAGATGCAAACACCATTCCCCTGCAAGCAGTACCAGTATCACTAGAGACCGATCGCGTAACGGACGATCGGCTCAAATCAGCCAGAGACATAGCTTTTGAGTTAGCCGGAGATGCTGTTCGGTACGATCCAGTGGCGATCGCAGCCCAGTACCGAAATCGACCTCTACAAGTCTGGGGAAGGCTGTCGAGCGTTGTTTGGACATTTTTTAGCTTTGCCTTCAGTGTGTGGTTCGACGGCAAAACAGGTCGTACCGCCACCAACCAAAAGCGCCGCGCCGTCCGACTGCGGGAAATTCTGGGTCAACTCGGCCCAGCTTTCATCAAAATCGGACAAGCACTCTCAACACGGCCCGACTTAGTACCGCCAGTATATTTAGAAGAACTTACAACGCTGCAAGACCAATTGCCAGCATTTCCCAACGAAGTAGCATATCAATTCATCCAAGAAGAATTGGGAGCCCACCCCAAAGACATCTACGCAGAAATCAGCCCCGATCCGATCGCAGCAGCATCTCTCGGACAAGTCTACAAAGGCAAACTCAAAACCGGAGAAACAGTCGCAATCAAAGTCCAGCGACCGGGTTTAGCCGAGAACATCGGCTTAGATATCTACATCCTGCGGCGCGTTGCAGTTTGGGCACAAAACAACTTCAAAATAATTCGCAGTGACCTCGCAAGCATTATGGACGAGTTGGGCGAGCGCATTTACGAAGAAATGGACTACACCCACGAAGGTCAAAATGCCGAACGGTTTGCCCAACTATACGGCCACATCAAAGACATTTACGTTCCCAGCATCTACTGGGAATATACCCGCCGCCGCGTCTTAACAATGGAGTGGATCACCGGCATCAAACTCACGAATTTAGAGGCCGTGAAAGCTCAAGGAATCGACGCTCCTTACTTAATTGAAGTGGGGGTGCAGTGCTCTCTCAGACAACTTCTAGAACACGGTTTCTTTCACGCCGACCCGCATCCCGGCAATCTTTTGGCAACTCCTGACGGTCAATTAGCTTATCTCGATTTCGGGATGATGAGCGAAGTTAAACCTTATCAGCGATACGGATTGTTGGAAGCTGTGGTGCATTTGGTGAACCGCGACTTTGAAGGTTTAGCAAAAGATTATGTCAAGTTGGAGTTTTTAACGCCCGATACGGATTTAACGCCAATTATTCCAGCTTTGGCGGGCGTATTTAACAATGCTTTGGGTGCTAGCGTTGCCGAACTCAATTTCAAAAGCATTACTGACGAACTTTCGGCGGTGATGTACGAATATCCTTTCCGGGTTCCAGCTTACTATGCTTTGATTATTCGATCGCTCGTTACCTTAGAAGGGATTGCCATTAATGTCGATCCAGAATTCAAAGTGCTCAGCAAAGCCTATCCTTACGTAGCAAAACGGCTGTTGAGCGACCCCGCACCGGAATTGAGAGCATCCCTGCAAGATTTGCTGTTCAAACAAGGCGAATTCCGCTGGAACCGCTTAGAAAACTTGCTCAACAATGCCCGCGAGAGCGAGGATTACGATGTGAGCAAACTCTTGAACCAAGCATTAGAATATTTATTTTCCGAAAGAGGAGATTTCATTCGCGATCGTATTGTCCTGGAATTAGTCAAAAGTCTCGACACACTTTCCAGCAACGCTTTTGCTAACGCCAAAGCTGTAGTCGGCGAATGGTTTGGAGTCAAGGCAAACCAACCTGTGGTTTCACCAACTGAACAAAAAAACTTAGAACACATCAAGCGGATTTGGGATATTTTGCAATCAACTCCGGGTTTTGACGGGATGAAAGTCTTGCAGCTACTTCCGCAGTTGTTGGTGAAACCCCAAGTGCAGAATATGGGGCAGAAAGTAGTCGGCGGTTTAGCTCAAAGAGCAGTTGCTAGGGTTATTCGCGAGTTTTTGCTTTCGCAGGAACCGGATGCGATTCCCGTGAATGGAAGCTATGCTAAAACTTCGCCTCAGTTGTCTTTACCTGCGGCGAAGTAGTTATATCATGTCAGGTGAATTGACCGTAATTCCTGTAGGGGCGGGTTCACCAATATCTACAATAGAAACGAGAGATTCTGTAAACCCGCCCCGGCTTTTGAGCGTGGTCGATCGACTATGATATTAAATTGGGAGATTGGGATGTTTTTTGACCGCAGATATTAGCAGATAAACACAGATGAACGCAGATGGAATTCCGTCTGCGTTATTTTAATTAAGCTTGAATCCTTTAGCGGCTAATTGTTGGCGCAGACTTTGGATTATTACGCGGTAGAGAGTATTTTTACCACTATTGGTACTAGATTGGCGCTGTTGTTCAATATATGCTGTACGCTTTTGAGATAAGTCGCGGATGGTCTTTTTAATCGCCTCTCTTTTGGTTTTATTTCCAGCTACTTATGCTCTCTTTTATGTTAGGAATGAGAATTAAATAACTTCCACTCTTGAAAGTGGGATGGGCCTAAGAGCCCGTCTTTTAAGGACGGGCTCTTAGGCCCATCCCACAATAACAATTAAAATTGTAAGTTATTTAATTCGCGATCCTAAATCTGCTCCTGATGCCCAAAGTTGTCGCTCCTGACTTTCCGCTGAACCACAGTAGATTGTATTAACGAGTGTATCTCCTTTGACACCGAGATTGACCGATTGATTCCCAACTATTTGGCCTCGCTCGAATGGTTCATTTCCGGCAATAAAAATCACGCGAAAATCTTCCTGATTTTTACTCTAGTTTAATTCTTGCATTGCTGAACGAATTACCCAGCCAGCATATTCTTGATCGGGATTTTCCAAGGTGGTACCCGCCACGTGATTTATCCGTGGAATCAATCCCAAATCTCAAATCGAAAATCCTCAAGAAAGAGCATTGATCCGTGGGGTAGCCTCTAAAATCTCAAATCGAAAATCTCAAATCGATTGGCAAACACTGGGTGAAAGCACGGAACTACGGGTGTTTTGGGGATTTAAGGACGATCTTACGCACGGGTGGTCATAAACCGGGTTTTTCGCAGAATACTTCGTTACAAACCTGCATAAATCGCAAAAACCCGGTTTATGCAGGTTTTGATGCGTCTTAACAAAAATTCACATCTAATTCAACTGCCCAATCCACCGCACAGCAAGACTTTCAACCATCCTCTGAAAAAAAATTCTGAATTTCGCATAAATTCCTCCAACTTACCCTGATAAATAAATGTAGGAACAAAGTTGCGGCCGCACTTAACTATGACTGATAAATCCAACCCCTCCGAGGGGGAAGACCACTTATCCGAGGAAACCGATGCTGTTGGGTGCTCAGTAAAATCGGAAAAGTTCGATCGAGATCCCGCACACCAGCAAATCGTCGAACTCGTCACCAAAGCTTGCCAGCATCCCCCCGGCAGTATCCAGCGAGGTCGTTTCTTGCATCGACTGATTCTAGAGATTCTCAAATCGGGCAAACTCTGGAAAGAACACACACCTTACTACAAAGAGGCACTGAACAAGACATGGATCTATCTGTCTCGGAATTTATGTGAAGCTACCACAGCAAAACGACCTTACGATCCCGAAGAAAGCCTGATTACGACTTGGTTAAATCCCTATCTCCAAAAGCGACTGTTAGATTATCGCCTTGCCCAACAAAAAGAACAGCAAAAACAAAAACCCCGTCTAATAGTGTCCTTAGAAGGAGAACAAGACGAAGAAAATGTCAATTCAATTGAAAAAATACCAGCAGAAGCTGATTCAATTTTCTATGTGGAAGAAGTTATAGAATGGATAGAAACCGATCCCAATAACGAGTTGAAAAGCAGACACATTAGAGGCAAACCTCAGATAAATTGCCAAGTTTTATTGCAGCGTAAATGTTTGTACGGTCAAAGTTTTAAAGAACTCGCAAAAGAGTTTGGTTGCGCGCATTCTACTTTATATCAATTGTTCAACAATGACTGCCGTTATCTGCTGCAAAAATTTTGCGAAGACCAAGGATATCAAACTTTAAATATACCAGGAGTGTACCAAAACAATGAACCATAACAACCTTTGGGAAATCGAATCTTTGCCAATGCCAATTACTCAGAAGGCACTGCAAGTTGCTCAGCAGTTTGCCACCCAACAGCGCCACCCGCAAAGGCACGAGCAAGTTTATCTCAATACTTTGGCAGTGCTGGCAGTTCGCGATTATCTAAAAATCATCGATATTGAGACTGACTTGACTGAATGCGATAGCTGGAATCCCGTAATTCGCCTGTTTGCAGATGCGGGAGATTTGTATGTTAAAGGATTGGGAAAAGTCGAATGCCGTCCGCTTAAAAATCGACATCAAACTCAAGAAACTGGCAACCAGAATTCATCTGCACATCCGGCTGAGATTTGCCCAGTGCCGGTGGAAGCAAGGGCAGAACGCATTGGCTATATTGCTGTAGAAATTGATGAGGAGGAAAAGGAAGCGAGATTGCTTGGTTTTTCTCCCAATGCGGATGCGGGGGAATTAGTATTGAGCGAATTGCATTCCCTGGATGATTTTTTAGGGCATCTAGAACATTTGTTGGAATCTAAAATTAACCTCAGTCAGTGGTTGATGAATGTATTTACGGCTGATTGGCTGCCTTTTGAAGCGGTATTTGACCAGCAGACACAAACTTCTCAGGTGGAGATTAAAAATCCGGTTGAATCTCAGTTAGGCAATTGGTGGCAAAATTTTGTAGACAGATGTTTGCAGCAATTGGAGCGAGGTAAACAAAATTTAAAAAATTTGATTTCCCCTGACGAAACCCCCAGTTTTGCATTACGAGGAGGTGGAAATTCGAGAGAAGAATCTGCGTTACAGGGCAGTCAAAGTAGCATCAATAGGTTTCCCGAAGCCGATGTCACGCGGGCTAAGTTAATTGACTTGGGAATGCGGCTGGGAAGGACAACGGTGGCTTTGTTGGTGGCGATTGCTGAAGAGAGCGATCGCACTGTCAGAGTGCACGTTCAACTGCATCCGGCGATCGGAGAACGTTACCTGCCCCAGAATATTAAACTTTCCTTAATCTCCGACATCGGTAAAAATCTAACCGAGTCACAATCAAGGATTCAGGAGAGGTACATTTTGCTGAAGGATATTGAGGTCGATCGAGACGAGAGTTTTAGTATTCGAGTAGCTTTAGATGATTTCAGCGTCACAGAAAATTTTGTGGTATGATATCTCGATTAACTCTATTCGCGTCTAATTTATGAGCTTAAGATTTATCTTGGGTTTAGGGATTGGGGATTTACACAAGGGTTTTCCCGACATCACGGGGGAGTTTCAAGAAAACCAAACAACTGTTCATAAATTTAAAGGAAGTTTGCCACCAGCCCCGGAAGTTGACGATCTGCAAAAAAGATGGCAACTTATTTGTCGTGCGGGAAAATCTAGCAACATCCTTTCTAGAATTAAAGTTAAGGCTACAGGGACAACCAATATTTGTGAAGATAATCCTCAATTGATCTATCAATATTTGAATGAATCTATGAGGCTGTGGCTGAGTAGTGAGGAGTTTTATGCGGGAATTGAGCATAATTTTAGAAATGTAGTTGATGCGTTTGGTGGTCGAGATCGGTGCTTTGAAGTATTTCTCGAAATCAAAGATTCGGAAAATTGGCATCTGCCTTGGGATGCGTGGAAATTTCGCGAAGATTACAAAAACTGTGAAATAATTAAAAGTCCGTCCCAGTATAGAAAAGCTCTCAAAAAGGCAACTACAGGCGGAATGCCTCTGCCTTCGCGAGGTAGAATTTTATGTGTCTCCGGTAATAGTGACGGACTCGATCTGCGACAAGATGAGAAAAGTCTTCAAATGTCTTTTGGCGATCGCTGCGAGTTAGAATTTATTCAACAACCAACCCCTCAACAGTTGCGCGATCATCTTTCACAGGATGAAAAAAACTGGCAAATTTTATATTACGGCGGACATAGCGATAGCAATTCTGCTAATGGATGGCTCCAGATAAATCAAGGAGATTGCGATAATACTGTCACAATAGACTATTTAAAAGAGGGGTTGGAAAAATCAATTTTTCAAGGATTGGAGTTGCTAATTTTAAACTCTTGTTCTAGCCTCCAATTGGCAGCAGATTTAGTGGCGGGAGGCTTGCCTTTACCGTCAATGATTGTGATGCGTGCGCCGATACCAGATAAAATTGCTCACGATTTTGTTAAGTCTTTATTCGGATATTTAAGCAAAGAATATCCTTTGTTTTTAGCAGTACGAAAAGCTAAGGATTATTTACAGAAGTGGGAATCTGACTTTCCCGGCGCGAGTGCGATACCTGTGCTCTGTCAGCAGCCAACTTTTGAGGGGTTGACTTTACTGCAATTAAAGCGCGATCGCCCTTTGATGGCTGCTGCGGATGATGTAGTGGACGATCGCCCAAACAACGATATCTCTATTTTTATTTCTAATTTGATGCAGCGCCTGGGAATCGGTTTAGCTACTACCGCTAGCAGTTATATGTTAATCGGCCCGATACTTGCCCCAGTTGCTAATCAAATTGGCATGGAAAACCACCGTCAAAATAAACCTTTAATTGCGAAAAATTTCTACAAATTAGCTAGTTTAATTAACCTTAATTATGCACAGCCTTACTATAATTTAGCTATGTTGTGCGACGAATTGAATGACGATCGCGGTGCGTTAGAGGCAATGCAAAATGCTGTATTGCGAGGACTTCCTGATGCTTCTGCTCAAATATCTAAATTATTCATTCGCAAGGATAAACATCAAGCAGCTTTAAAAGCGATCGACCTTTGTTTAGAGCACGCTAAACACGACGGAGTAAAAGCTGCTTGTCTCAAAAATCGCGGCTGGATACGGTTCAAAGAACAGCAGTATGACGATGCAGAGATAGATTTTAAAACAGCAATTGGATTGACAGACAATAGCCCTGAAGCTCACTGTTTTTTAGCACGGGTTATGGAAACTAAAGGTAAGCCCCATCAAGCGTTAGAACACTGGCAAAAAACGATTAAATATTCTAAATCTAGCGTACCAGAACAAGAGCAATGTATCCAAAGCGGTAAACAACATTTACGAAGAAAAGGAAATATCAAGTGAAAATCAGGATTGCAACTTTTATAGCTTTAAGCTCGATCGCAACTACCGCACTAGCAGCCAGTAACAGAATATCCAACGGACTGATTATCCACAGTAGCGGGGAAGTTGCGATCGAGCGCCAAAACGGGCTAATTGTCCGCCCTACCAGCGGTACGCCGATTTATCCGGGAGACACACTGCGAACCGCACAAAACGCACAACTGACGATCCAATGTGCAGATTTGGGAATTAAGTCGATCGCAGGGAGTGAAAATCAATTGAATAGCTGTTTGTTAGCTAAAGAAAAGTCTAAATCTGATTGCAGCGAGGACTTGGTTAAATGTCCCGATCGCGGCGACGGTAAAATTGCTTGGAATAGCGCGCCAATTCCTTATATTATCAGTCCGCGGCGCACGAAATTGCTCGACAGCAAGCCAATTTTGCGGTGGAATCCGGTTGCTGGTGCGACTAGCTATAAGTTGAGCCTCCGGGAAAATGGAGCGAAATTAAACTGGGAAATGACTGTTAGCGGTACTGAGGCTGTGTATCCGGGGGAACCGGCGCTGAAACCGGGTGTTAGGTACCGATTGATTGTCGAGGCGAATACAGGTGCTTCATCGGAAAGCGCTGTTGGGGAGGGGGATATCGAGTTTAGCTTGCTGGATGAGAAACAAGTTGAGGCTGTTAAGGATGCGGTTGGGGCGATCGACAAACAAGTACCTAACGAAAACGCCAAAAAATTAGCAATTTCTAGCGTTTATCTTAACACAAACTTGATTGCAGAAGCAAGAGAAATTTTAGAAAATCTACAAAAAGCAGGAGTGGAAACACCGCCAATTAATCGCACGTTGGGCGATTTGTATCTGGAAAAGCTACAACTGGTTCCCCAGGCTGAAGTCTACTATTCCAAGGTGATTAATGCGGCGAAACCTGACGATATTGAGGAGTTGACAGCCGCTAGATACGGATTGGGGCAAGTTCATTCAGCGATGAGAAATAATCTGGAAGCTATGAAATATTTGCGAATGGCAAAAGATGGATATACAACGTTGGGAGATTTGCCAATGGTGGAAAAAGTAGAGAAGCAATTGCGAGATTTGCAAAGGAGGGAAGAGAGGAAATAGTAAATTGTTGATGAATGTACGATCGCAATAATCAAAATTCGTAGGGGCGGGTTCGCCAGGGCTCTTGTCACCCACAAACAATTTTAATAAACCCGCCCTCACCCAACACATAACCCCAAACAACATCCCCGCCACCGGGTTAAATTCAATGAATTATTAATATTTGGGTGGGGGCGGGTTTTTACGATTTGTCGTTGGGTGTCATATATTTCGGTGAACCCGCCCCTACAGGATTGTGATATTGTAATTTATTGGTAGATGAATGTACGATCGCAATAACCAAAATTCGTAGGGGCGGGTTCGCCAGGGATATTGTCACCCACAAATAATCTTTATAAACCCGCCCCCACCCAACCAATAACCCCAAATAACATCAATTTATCTGGTTAAATTCAATGAATTATTAATATTTGGGTGGGGTGGGGGCGGGTTTTTACGATTTGTCGTTGGGTGTCATATATTTCGGTGAACCCGCCCCTACGGGATTGTGATATAATATTCGATATTTTATTGATTACAAAAAAAATGAAATACAATCCCGATATCCATCATCGCCGTTCTATTCGTCTACCAGAATATGATTATAGCCAACCAGGTGCATATTTTGTGACAATTTGTATCTGGCAACGTCAGTGTTTATTAGGTGACATAGAACAAGGGAATATGCTATTAAGCCGTTACGGTGAAGTGGTTGACTTTAATTGGTTTAATCTCAAGACCGTATATCCTCATATTGAATTAGATTCTTTTGTGATTATGCCGAATCATATTCATGGAATTATTCTCATAAAAAATCTGGATAAACGTCACGGCTTATCGGAAATTGTGAGAGGCTTGAAAACATTTTCTTCCAGTCGGATCAATCAACTGCGTCGTGTTTCAAGAATCCCTGTATGGCAAAGGGGTTATTATGAACATATTATTCGTAATGAGACAACGTTTGCAAAAATTCAGGAATATATTATCAACAATCCGTATAAATGGGGAACCGATGAAATGCACCCATCTAAAAAATTTTACAACTCCCATAAAATTAATATTAAATTAGACAACAAAAATGTATTATTGATGAATCTACGATCGCAATAACCAAAATTCGTAGGGGCGGGTTCGCCAAGGATCTTGTCACCCACCAACAATTTTTATAAACCCGCCCCCACCCAACCAATAACCCCAAATAACATCAATTTATCTGGTTAAATTCAATGAATTATTAATATTTGGGTGGCGCGGGGGCGGGTTTATACGATCCGTCGTTGGGTGTCATATATTTCGGTGAACCCGCCCCTACGGGATTGTGATATTGTAATTTATTGGTAGATGAATGTACGATCGCAACAACCAAAATTCGTAGGGGCGGGTTCGCCAGGGATTGTGTCACCCACAAATAATCTTTATAAACCCGCCCCCACCCAACAAATAACCCCAAATAACCAAAATTCGTAGGGGCGGGTTCGCCAGGGATTTTGTCACCCACAAATAATTTTTATAAACCCGCCCCCACCCAACCAATAACCCCAAATAACATCAATTTATCTGGTTAAATTCAATGAATTATTAATATTTGGGTGGCGCGGGGGCGGGTTTATACGATCCGTCGTTGGGTGTCATATATTTCGGTGAACCCGCCCCTACGGGATTGTGATATTATCTATTGTTGATGAATCTACGATCGCAATAACCAAAATTCGTAGGGGCGGGTTCGCCAGGGATTTTGTCACCCACAAATAATCTTTATAAACCCGCCCTCACCAAACCAATAACCCCAAACAACATCCCCGCCACCGGGTTAAATTCAATGAATTATTAATATTTGGGTGGGGTGGGGGCGGGTTTTTACGATTCGTCGTTGGGTGTCATATATTTCGGTGAACCCGCCCCTACCGGATTGTGATATTGTAATCTATTGGTAGGTGAATTGATGACCGTCATAACATATATTAATAAACCATGAAATTAACACACAAAAAACCCCGCTTTTTCCTCACATTCCTCTCCTTCACCGCCTTAACAATGTGGGAATTAGCACTTTTCGCCCCATCTCAAACAGCCACAGCCCAAATTACCCCCGCAACCGACGGCACGAATACTCAAATTACTCCCAGCGGCAACCAATTCAACATCAACGGCGGCCAACAATCCGGCGACGGTGCAAATCTCTTTCACAGTTTCCAAGAATTCGGTTTAACTCAAGGGCAAACTGCCAATTTTATATCAAATCCTAATATCCGCAATATTTTAGGGCGAGTTGTCGGCGGCGATGCTTCGTTAATTAACGGATTAATTCAAATAACTGGCGGCAATTCCAACTTATTTTTAATGAATCCGGCAGGAATTGTTTTCGGTGCAAATGCCAGTTTGAACGTGCCTGCTGCTTTCACTGCTACTACTGCGACGGGCATCGGTTTTGGCAATAACTGGTTTAGTGCGGCTGGTACTAATAATTATACTCAATTAGTCGGAAATCCTAATACTTTTGCTTTTACAAATACACAACCGGGAGGAATTATCAATTTCGGCAATTTGGCTGTGGGACAAGGGCAAAATTTAACTTTATTGGGCGGCACGGTTTTGAGTACGGGACAACTTTCTGCACCGGGAGGAAATATTACTGTTGCGGCTGTACCGGGTGAGAATTTAGTCAGAATTAGTCAACTGGGAAATCTGTTGAGTTTGGAGATTCAGCCGCAATCTGTCGCGGGGAGTTTGCCTCAAAATTGGGTGTTACCGATTGCATCTTTGCCGCAGTTGTTGGCGGGTGGCGGGGGAAGTGCAACGGGGGTGACTGTTAATTCTCAAGGGCAAGTAGAATTAACTGGTGGTGTGCAAGTAGAGAATGGAGATGCAGTTGCTAAAGGCGTAAGCGCGGGAAGTGCAACGCTGTCAGCTAATCGCAATTTGACATTAGTTGAAAGTCTGTTGCGTACAACTGGCGATTTGAATTTGCTGGCTGACAATACTGTGCGAGTGCGCGACAGTGTGGCAAATCCGTTTGTGGCTAATGCTGGCGGTAATCTGTATATTCGGGGAAATCAAAGTATCGATATTTTGGCGCTGAATCATCTTTCGCAAACGCCGTTTGTCAGCGGTGGAAATTTGACTTTAGTGAGTGATGGCATCATATCTACAGATGCTCACTTTCGCAGTGGCAATAATATGTCAATTCTCGATCGTTCGGGCAAACCTGCTAATTTTACCAGTTTGTACGATCCAATATTTACGCAGCCTAATGATTATACTTCTGGAGGATATACGGGGGCTTCCCTCAAGGTAGATACAACTTCGGGTACGGGAAATATTATTTTTAATGGAGATATAAGTATTACGAGTCCAGACACAAATATTACTAGCGGTGATCCCGGCACAGATGAATTTATTCTGCGTACTTCGCAAGCGGTAATTTTGCGATCTGGCGGCAAGATTCAAACAAGAGGTATTGATACTTATATCTCTGTAACCAAGAACGCAGGGCCTGTAATTATGCAAGCTATAGGTGACATTATTATTTCGGGAACTTATATAGGTCCATCTATCAAAATAGATACGACTTCGGGTACGGGGAATATTATTTTTAATGGAGATATAAGAATTACCAGTACCGCTGCAGCTTATGGTAGCCCTCCTACGGGTTATGAATTGATTTGGGGCGGTTCTAGAGCGGTAATTTTACAATCTGGCGGCAACATTCAAACAGGAAACTTTTGGGCTTATAGTCCTACTTTAAATAATACAGTCCCTATAATTATGCAAGCCACAGGCAACATTCAAACAGGAAGTATTAATACAGGTCAGACAATGGATGATAGTAGTGGTATAATATCTTTAACTGCTGGAGGCAACATCCTTACAGGTGCACTTTCTACTGGAGTTAGTTTGGGCACTGGCAGTGTCAAGAAGGGCGGCGATATTACTTTGAATGCAGGTGGCACTATTACGACTGGCGATCTCAATGTAAAGGCGAATCAAAACGGCGGGCAGATCGCACTTACGAGCGGCGGTTCAATTGATATCGGAACGATCGATGCAACGGGCGATAGCGCTGCTGGAAATATTACAATTCAAGCTAACAGTGGCATCACAACACCGACAACAGGAATTATCGCGGCTACTTCTAGTAACGGCAATGGCAGCAACGTTACTTTATCTACTACTAATGGAAATATTAATATTGGTAGCGTAAATACTTTTGGTATATTGCAGGGTGGAAATATTAATATTACCAACACTAAGGGCGATATCATTACAAGTCAGTTGCAAAGTTCCTTGTTCACTTCAACTAACAGAGGTGGCGCAATTAATCTCAGTGCGGGCGGCAATATTACTACTAATAGCATTGGTTCATCTGCCTTGCAAAATAGTGGGGCAATAACGTTGATAGGTGATAAGAGCCTTAGCTTAAAAGGGAGTGTTAATTCCGATTCTCGTAATGGTGTTAGTGGTAATATAACTATGGAGGCTGGTAATGGAATTAATCTTATTGGGAATAGCATCAGCGCTGGTGGCCCTCAAGGCCCAACGGGTGGGAATGTTACCCTCAAGACTACCAATGGTGACATTATAATTTCTCCAGGTCAGATCGATACAATTGGTAATACTCCTGGTAATATTTTTCTTTCAAGTGGAGGTGCGATCTCTATTGGATCGGCAAACTCAGTAGCTGGCTCCATAGATGCCCGATCTGACAGCAAGGGTACTGGCGGTAATGTAACCATTTTGGCTAATGGCGATATTAATCTTCTAAGCATTTCAGGCGTGTACATACCAGGTGATACTGGCGGCGGTAATATTAGCCTCACTAGCATGAATGGTAAAATTAGCACAGGCATTCTCAATACCGAAGCTAATATTAGTGGCAATGCTGGCAATATCAACCTCCAAGCTAAGAATGGCATAGAAACACCAAGTGAAATACCAGGATATAGCTTAGATTTATTATCGACTCGTTCTCCTAATGGGAATGGTGGCAACATTACTCTATCTACGATTAACGGTAATATTCAAATAGGTAATGTTAATGCTGGTGGAAAATTGCAGGGTGGGAGTGTTAACATTACCGCCAGCACTGGCAACATTACTACTCGTGGTATTCAAGCCAGTGGTACTCAAGACGGCGGATCGATTACTTTTAAGAGCGGCGGTGCGATCGACACTACCGCCGGAATCATCAATGCGATCGGCGGTAACAACGGCGGCAATATTTCCCTCGAAGCTGGAACGAACATCAGTACGGCAGGAATTGGTAGCGCTCTCTTATTAAGCGGATTCAACGCCAATAGCGGCAATCTTCGCATTCAAAGCGGCGGTAATATCGACACAACTGCCGGCCCAATTATTACCGCAGCGGCAAATGGTAAGGGCGGAGATGTCACCATCAATTCTCAAGGAACTATTGCGACATCGGATATTAATTCCCGCACTTTTGCTCCGAGTATTACTGTGACTGGTGGCAATATTGATGTCAAGGCAAATGACTCTATTACTGCCAGTGGCAAGATCGAAACTAACCGCAATAACATTACTTTTAACGCTCCCCTAACATTAGGGAACGACCTCTCGGTCAAAATTTTAGAGACTGGCAATATTACTTTTAAGTCTACTGTTGATGGGCCTTACAGTCTTACTGTTCAACCCGATGCCGGAAGTGTTGATTTTGGCGATGCTGTTGGCAGTGTCTCTCCGCTCAACAGCGTCAGTATTCAAGATAATATTCCCAACAGTTCCGCTGCAATTAACATTTTTACTACGAATAACATTACCGCCAATAATATTAAGTCAGCGGCCGGAATTTCTTTGTATAGTGAGAACGGAGAAATCACCACAGGCGATCTCGATGCGACTTCTCCTAACAATGGCGGTAATATCATTTTGAGCGCTGGAACTAATATTACTGCGGGCGATATCAATACCTCGTCTGCTGGTAATGGGGGCAGTATCTTGCTCGACGCTACCGGAAGTATTAATGTTGGAAAAGTTGACTCTTCTGCTAAGGGGAATGCGGGCGATGTTACCGCGATTAACCGCAGCATGACCGGCAATATTGTTGTCAGTCAAATTGATGCTCAGAGTCAGGACACGGGTACGGGGGGAAATGTTTCGATTGTGACTGAAAGCTTTTTTCGATCGCTCAATTCGTTCACAGACAGAAACAGCATCAATGCTAGCATTTCTACGGCTGGAAGTCCTGGAGATGCTAACGGCGGTACTATAATTATCCGCCACGGAGGCAAGGGAATCACGCCTTTTATTGTCGGCAATTCCCAGACAAATGGAACGGCGGGTGCACTTACTAGGGGCAATAGCGATCCCATACAAACAATTTTGCCCGATCGCGAATATCGCTATACTCACACACAAGATCGCAATTTCGCGCAAAATCGCGATCGCATTCAAATTATCTCCGTACCGCCGCCAATAGTTGCACCGACACCCGCAGCTACTCCAACACCCGCAGCGACTCCAACGCCCGCACCCACACCCGCAGCGACTCCCACGCCCGCACCCACACCCGCAGCGACTCCCACGCCCGCACCCGCACCCGCAGCTACTCCCACGCCCGCACCCACAGCCGCAGCTACTCCCACGCCCGCACCCACAGTCGCAGCTACTCCAGCGCCTTCCCCAACACCGACTCCAGCGCCCGCAAGCACGCCCTCACGGCAACTCCCACCGCGTGTACCCGTCGCACCTTCGGCAACTCCCGAAAGCTCGATCGCACCTGCCCCAACTCCCGAAAGCTCGATCGCACCTTTCCCAATTCCCCAAATATTTATCGAACCTTCGGCAACACCCGAAACTTCGATCGCACCTTCGGCAACACCCGATCCGATACCTGATTTTGCGATCGACTTCCAACTACCTGAATTGCCCGCTTCATTCGTACTGCCACCCCGCGCGCGCCCCACACAGCCCTCAACGCCCACAACCCCAAACGCTGCTGCCCGCATAGCTTCGACACCTACCCTTCCCTCTGTTTCCCAAATCCTCTCCTCCCTCGCCACTCAACCTACGATCGCCCTTCAACCTTCAAACGCGCCAAATCCCGCGCCCCCAGCCCCTCTTGCCTCCGTAACCCAGCCTGTAGCTCAAATTCAGCCAGCACCTGCAAGTGCGATCGTACCCGCGCCTACAAGTGCGATCGTACCCGCGCCTGCAAGTGCGATCGTCCCCGCGCCCGCTGTCAGCCCAAGCCAAACTCCCCAACGGCAGTTAGCTTTTTTAATTGGCGATTTATTGGGTGCTGAAACCTCGATCGACCAAAATGCTGAAACGGGAAATACCGAATTAGATTGGAAGCGTAACAATGAAACAATTATCTCCCTAGAACTTCCTTACTCCCCGTCAGTTAACACCATTGCCGGAGCCGAAGCAAATAACCTAATTTCCACACAGACATCTACTGACAATTTAACTGTTTCAGTCGCAGAAACTCCGCCGGAAATAATCGATCAAACTCCTAGTTTACCGATTGCTAATTCTGAACCCTTTGATGTCAATCTTTCTGATCTTTGGGAGAGAATAGCTGCAATAAATACAGCGCCAGTTCAAGATTCACCGAGTATTACTCCAGCACCAACTCCAATTCCCGCACCAATTCCCGCACCAACTCCAGCGCCCGCACCAATTCCCGCACCCGCACCAACTCCAGCACCAACTCCCACTCCCCCTCCGATCGCAGAAAATCCCGTACCCGCAGACATCCCAAATCTCTTTCCCTCAGAAATTAGCCGATCGCTCGTCGAACAAACTTTAGACCAAGGCAATGCTAATGATGCTGTTGCTCTCATTGACCAACTCTTTGAACAAGACTACGAAAATTATTATGGGGAAAATTTCACTGATAAAAAAATCAACGTTCAATATTTAAGACAAACTCTGAAAACAATTAAGGAAGAAACCGGGAAGCAAGCTGTAATTGTTTACGCGATCGTCCGTTTCCAAGAATTATCCCTAGTGTTAATAGTTCCAGACGGCCCTCCAATTCTCAGAAATATTCCTGTCGAGAGCAAAGATTTGCTAGCAACTGTGGCAGAGTTTCATCGTTCTTTGGGTCAAGCAAAGGATTCTGAAAATGAAGAATATTTGCCAATAGCTCAGCAACTTTACCAGTGGTTAATTGCGCCGATTAGTTCAAATTTAGAAGCATTAAATATAGATACGCTCGTCTTTTCCTTCGATGCTGGTTTGCGCCAACTGCCACTATCGGCTTTGCACGACGGTCAGCAATTTCTAGTAGAAAAGTACAGTGTAGGATCACTTCCCAGTGTCAGCTTGACTAACACAAAGTATCAAAGTTTGAAAAACGCTAAAGTTTTAGCAATGGGTGCTTCAGAGTTTCCACACACTGATAAACTTCCTTTGCTTGCGGTGCCGATCGAATTATCTGCGATCGCCGGTACCAGAAGCGACAGGAAAAATCAAGCAGGATTGAGCAGAAATGAAAGTTTTCTCAATCCTGCTGCCGAATTGCCGTTGTGGCGGGGACGCTCTTTTCTCAACGAAAACTTTACCCTAGAAAATCTCAGAAAACAGCGACAGCAAGAGGCATTTGACATTGTTCACTTTGCTACTCACGCTAGCTTTCCGCAAAATCAAAACGGACGCAAGGAAGCTGAGATTCATTTGTGGAACCGCTCTTTGGCGCTGGATGAATTTAGGTCGGCGAAGTGGTACGATCGCCGACAAGTAGAATTATTAGTGCTGAGTGCGTGCGAAACGGCGATCGGGGACAATACAGCAGAAATGGGTATCGGCTCAATAAGTAGGGGTAGCAGAGAAAAAAAAGTAAGCAGGATACACAAAGTGTTGTAAAATAGGACACAT
>NZ_JAUBRP010000033.1:0-74987 GCF_036701935.1 Microcoleus sp. M2_D5
GGAAAGTAGCAGACAGGTTAAAAAACCCGCCCCCACCCCACCCAAAAGCCCCAATTGACATTGCTGCAAGATGTCAGATGTAACTGACATCTTGCACCATTCTCAATTACTTGTTTAGGAACAGGCAGGATGCCTGTTCCACAAGAAAACTCATTCTTTGTGGAACAGGCCGTCCAGCCTGTTAAGCGAGAATGGTGCAAGATGTGAGATGTAACGGATTTCAGTCCGAGGGAAGTCGGAAGTTCGGCAGTGGATTTTGTAACGGATGTAACGGATGTAACGGATTTCAGTCCGAGGGAAGTCGGAAGATTTTGCCAATTCCCAATGCCCAATTCCCAATTACCGATCGCCAATCTAAAATCTAAAATCATTATGAGTTATTTAGCTAATTTGCTGAGTATTGCGGTAATTCTATTTTTGCTGGGATGTTCGCCGAATTTACCTGTCGCGAATGCTGGTGCTACTGGTATTTTGGCGGCTGAGTCTCCGACGGCGACAACATCGGGTCAAGTGCTGCCTGTTTCTGCTAGAGCTCGGATAGGCGATCGCCCAATCGAACTCGAAGTGGCGAAAACACCTGAACAGCAGGCTATGGGTTTAATGTACAGAACTTCTTTGCCGGATGACAGAGGAATGCTGTTTGAGTTTAAACCGGCGCGGCGGGTCAATTTTTGGATGAAAAATTGCAAGATTTCTCTGGATATGATTTTTCTGCGGGATGGGGTGGTTGAGGCGATCGAAGTTTCTGCACCTCCTTGTACTGCAGATCCTTGTCCTACCTACGGGCCCGATACTGCTGTCGATCGAGTTATTGAGCTCCGGGGCGGGCGAGCTGCTGAACTCGGTGTTAAAGAGGGCGATCGTATTGAAATCGAGTTTTTTAACGAAAACCTCGATCGATAAACAATCCCCCGGTTTCCATCGCCCAGAGATCCCCCTGCCTTGGGAATACCGCAGAAAATTTAGAAACTTTACAAAAATTGATAAAATCTATTAGAATATTAATGTAAGATTCAGTACAAACACCGGAAGATTTGCTACGATGTCGATCTCAGTCAGTCAGGACTTGAGCTTGTTTCCGGAAGCTGTAGATGGTTGGTCGCAGGTATGAGACGAGTCAGCGACTCGTTACCAATCCTGAGAGACGATACTCAGCCTCAAGGTGTAGCAAAACGAAAAGACATTCTCTGGAAGTTCTGGCGATCGAGCTAAATCTACTAAACCTATCTAAAGTAATATGCTACGAGCCAAGTTAATTGGCGGGAATTGGCAAACTTAACTTCTGGTAGCAGTTTCGGGTTTTATCGAAATATCTAACTAATTTTGTCGAAGTAGATTTGCGGATTCTGCATTTTGGCAGATGAAGTTAAACTCTGAACTTGGTTTAGTAGTCTTTAGGTAGCAGAATTTATTCTGATTCGCGCTGCAAAGATGCCGAGGTATTCAGTTTAGGTTCGATCGCGATTACCAGTCGATCGGGCAGACATCAGCAAAATTGCCAAACCTTTCACTTTTTGGGAAAGGTTAGCTTTACAGTATCACTCAGCATTACGTTTGGCAGTTCAACCGCTAATAGCGTTTTAAAAGCTATCCACGGTAACAAGACAAATTTAAAACTGGCTTATTACTCATCACAAACATCAGGTTCACATCAGAAAATGGTGTCCTATACTTAGAGGTGAAATCACATGGCACCCGCTAAATACACTCGATTGATTCGCTTTTTACAAGAAGATTTGGCAATTTCGCCCGCGTCCATTGCTGTCGCCGAACGTGTCGGGGATAACAAACAGCGGCAGCGCGATAAAGACCCGAATTCCTTGCCGATGGTTCTGTGGCAATACGGTTTAGTCACTCTCGAACAGTTGGATAAAATCTTTGATTGGTTATCCGAAGCATATTAAAAGGATTTTAGATTTTAGAGATAATCCAAAATCTAAAATCCTTTAACAACTGAGATTAGGATTCAGCCAAGAATTTGGCAGCCGCGGCAACACCGGCACCAGGAGTGTAGCCTTCATGACCCAATTCGCTCAGCACAACTTCTAAAGAGGAAATTGCTGCTAGAATATCGCGATCTGCCACAAAGCCCAAATGACCGATTCGGAAGATTTTACCTTTCAAATGGTCTTGTCCGTCGGCCAGAGCAATGTCAAATCTCTTTCTCATCAAAGTCCGCACTTTTTGAGCATCTACGGATTCTGGCGGCATCACCGAAGTAATCGCAGGGCTGGCGGCATCGTCAGCAGCAAACAACGGCAAACCTAAAGCTTTTACAGCAGCGCGAGTAGTTGTCATCAACCGTTTGTGTCGCGCGAAAACATTTTCCAACCCTTCTGTTTTCATCATCTGCAGCGATGCTTGCAGGGCAAAAAACATATTGACAGGAGGAGTAAAAGGAGTGGTATTTTTGGCAGCGTCTTTGCTATATTTGCCCAAATCCAAATAATAGCGGGGCAGTTTCGCAGTTTTGTAAGCTTCCCAAGCTTTGGGACTGACGGCCACAAAACCCAAACCTGGAGGAATCATGTAAGCTTTCTGAGAACCCGAAGCAATGACATCAATTCCCCAAGCGTCCATCGGAATATTGACCGCGCCTAAGCTAGTGACAGCATCTACCATAATTAAAGCTTCACCGTGGGCTTTAACGTGGCGGTTGATGGTTTCGAGGTCGTTGAGGACGCCGGTGGAGGTTTCCGAGTGGGTGATGATGACAGCTTTGATTTGCTTCTCTGTATCTGCTTCTAGTTTTTCGCGGAAGTTTTCGGGGTCTAAAGGTTGGCCCCACTCGGCTTTAATAATTTCGGCGTTTAAACCGTAAGCTTCGGCGACTTCAGCCCAACGTTCGCCAAATTTGCCGTTGCATCCGACTAAAACTCGATCGCCCGCACTCAAGAAATTAATTATCCCAGCTTCCATCGCGCCGGTACCAGAAACCGTTAAACTCAGCACGTCACTTTGAGTTTGGTGCAGCCATTTCAAATTTTCGGTACATTCTGCAAAAATCGCGTCAAATTCCTTGCTGCGGTGGCCCATCGGGTGTTTTGCCATCGCTAACAATGCCGCTTCAGGCACCGGCGTCGGGCCGGGAATCATCAGCATTAATTTGTTGTCCATGATATTGTCCTAAGTTTTTCTGTGGGAGTTATATAGAATAAATCAAATACGATACCTCACGTCGCGTCGATACTCTAAGTTTTTTAATTTTTAACTCCCTTGTGGTTAATTTCATTTAGAGACCAGCGATGTTCAACCGCTAAGTTCGATCGCTCGCAGCTTTGTTCTAATTGCTTTTGAATGGCCAGGGCTTTACGCAGTGTAATAATAAGTTGGTGCACTTGTTGCTGCTGCGGCGACTGGGGACTGACAGCAAACATCGTTTTGCGTTCTAACAATTGAAGTAGCAATTCATAATGAATGTACGAAGGAAGGGGGATTGGCTCCATGAAAGCTAACATACCTCAGTGAACCGACACCCCATTGCAATTGCATGGGGTATCATCAGAAAAATGAGTAGAAACCCCGTCCTTATAGGACGGCTGTATATTCCCTTTCGGGAAGGAGGGGTATAGTTGGCCCTCCGTGGAGATATGGTTGTCTCCAAAACTCCCTTGCGCGATAAAGTTAGCTTGTCGGTCAATGTTTTGAGAGCTTTTTAGGCCCAAAGCACTGTTCCTGTTACCTGAGAACTGTTTAACTTTCAACTTAACTTTCAACTTAACTTTCAACTTAACTTTCAACGATAGAGCCAAAAACTAGCTTCGCACTCTCCGGTATCGTGACTCAAAAAACGTAGTCAGTTAAGACGATAGCCCGTCAGAACGGCTTGTTTGATTTCTCTTGCAAGCCTCATGCCTTATAGCTGAGGTTCCTGACAGGTGAACATTAGATGCCCGATTTTTTATTTGTTTTCTAACCGTCCAATAACCCCTGCTTTGCCGATCGCATATTCGGGGCTGGTTGCGTTGGACACGCTAAATCTTGCGATCGACAGGCTTACAGAATAGATTTAATTGCTTTCTGGCAAAGTATTTCTATGCAATGTAGCTTTTAGTGCTATTTTTTTTACAGTAGCGCTTGAGTCGATGCAGGCTAGAAATTCTCATTATTTACCTACTCAATCATTTTTTATCAGAATTAAGGGTGGTTTGTCAAGCGGTCTCGCCTTTGAGTGGCTGGGAGGGCGATCGGCAAGGGAGGCTAAAGCTGCACCCGGATCGGGCTGCTTGACCAGAGATTCGCCAATGAGAACGGCTTCTGCGCCGGCGCTGGCAACTTGAGCGAGGTCGTCGGGAGTGTGGATTCCTGACTCGCTGACGGTGAGGATGCCTTTTGCTTGGATTTCGGTTTGGCGGGAGGCTAATAGTTGGCTTGTGGTTTCTAGGCTGACGGAAAAGTCTGCTAGGTTGCGGTTGTTGATACCGATCAGGTTTACGCCTTCTAGGGTTAATACTCGATCGAGTTCTTCTTGAGTGTGAACTTCGATTAAAGCTGTCATGCCTAAAGTCTTGACAATTTTCACAAAGTATTGTAAGTCTTTGTCAGATAGAATGGCTGCGATTAAAAGTACAGCATCGGCGCCGTGAATCCGGGCGAGATAGATTTGGTAGGGATAGATTATAAACTCTTTGCAAAGTAAGGGTAAATCGACGGCGGCACGGATTTTAGCGAGGTTGTCGAAACTGCCTTGAAAGAACTTTTCATCAGTGAGTACAGAGATGCAGCTAGCGCCGTTTTCTTGGTAAGCTAGGGCGATCGCCACTGGGTCGAAATCTTCGCGAATTACGCCTTTACTGGGGGAAGCTTTTTTAACTTCGGCGATGATAGCGGGTGTGGTTTTGCCGTTTTTAATGGCGGCAAGAAAGTCGCGAGTTGGCGGTGCAAAGGGGAGTTTTTTCTGAAGTTCGGATAAGGGAGTGCGATCGCGCTTTTGGGCTACTTCAGCTTCTTTTTCCCAGACGATTTCTTCGAGGATGTGCTGGGGTTCGGCGTCGGGTACGGCGATTTGGTAGCTGAGATAGAGTACGGAGACTGATGTGCTGGGGGGACGGCGGCGGATTTGAAGCATGATAGGGGGATAAAGGGCGATCGTAACAAGTTTCTATTATATAAGGTCGATCGCCCTTTTTTATTTATGATAAAATGCGATTAGCTAAGTATTCGGAGATTAACCGATGCAACTAGAAGACTATTTTGAATTTCTAGACCCCGATGACATCCGCATCAAAGGACATCGCATCGGCATTGACGACGTGATTGATTATTACTTGGATGGATATTCGCCAGACCAAATTCTGGAAGAATTACCAAGTCTAAATTTAGAGAAAATTTACGCGACGCTAACCTATTATCTGCACAATCGCAAGCAGATGGATGCTTATATGTTGCGGCTGGCGAAGTGGCGGGAAGAACGCTATCAGGAATGGTTGGCTAATCCATCTCCTCTAGCATTGCGTTTGAGAGCAATCAAAGCACAGCGAGAACAGGAGTTGCTTAACCTAAAGTGAAAATTCGTTTTTTGCTCGATGAAAATTTGCCACCTAAGCTCAAAAGTGCTGTTTGAAAACTTCAACCGGAGATATTTTACGGGTGGGCGACGAAAATGCACCGCCATTGGGAACCTTAGATCCAGAGATTCTCATTTATTTGGAATCATCGAAACGACTATTGGTGACGGATAATCGCAAAAGTATTCCCGGACATTTGGAGGAACATTGGGCGGCTGGGGGACAAAGTTGGGGATTAGTTTGGGTGCGTCCAAGTGGAAGTATCGGCAGATGGGCAGAAACAATTCATTTTATTTGGGATACTACTGAAGCTGAAGAATGGCTCGATAAGTTAGATTGGATTCCATATTAGAGAATGATGTGGAAAAAGTACGCGCGTGCGTAGCTATCCCGTAGGAATCGCACTTTTGGGCCTCCAAAGTCCCCGCGCTAACCCGCAAGTCCGCCGGGGGTTGAAAACCCCGTCTCATAGCTAAAGTCCTCTAAAAGAGGACTGAAAAGCCAATTCATTATTTCGGGCTAATCTTCGTAATGATAGCGAGCTTGGAGAAAATCAATTCTATTCTCGCTCACTAAGTAAACTATTCTATGTTCTTGAGTAAGCCTTCGCGACCACGTACCCGCATCCAAATATTTTAGGGGTTCTGGTTTGCCGATACCTGTGAACGGATCGCGCACGATCGCCTCTACCAATTTTAAAAGTCGGAGGGCAACTTTGCGGTCAACGTCCACCCAATAGGTAAGGTCTTCTAGGAATTTAGGATTAAAAACTGCATCGCGAACAGGGGTTTTCTCCAGTTCTGCGGTTTCTGGTGGCGGTTGTTTACGGTTCTTCGTCAAGTCCCGACTCCTGGCGCAATTCGCTGACAGTCTGAGGTTTGACTGTTCTGGCTTTTGCCTGTTTCAGAGCACTTAACAAGCGATCGGCATTTTTGGGCGATCGCAGCAGGTGCAATGTCTCCAATAAGCTTGCCAACTCGTCAGCGGCAATTAAGGCTACGTTTTCGCCGTCTTTGCGGGTGATGATGATGGTATCGCGATCGCTGATGACTTGTTCGCACAGTTCATCAAGATTTGCCACAGCTTCAGTATAGGTTACTTGGGTTTGTGTGAGTGACATGGTTTTTGGCTTCCCAATACTAAGGATATTATAAGGGCGATCGGGCTTCTTTTTCTATGTTTGGGCGGGAATAGTTAGTTTTGACATACTCTTTTAGTACCGGGCAAAGGGTGAAAAATGTGCGATCGCCCTCCGGGATTTTTTCAACTAATGAACGCCGTCCCAAGGATTGCATCACTTGCAAAAATTGCGATCGAGATAATTGCAGATTCTCTCAAAAATTTCGCTAGAATGCCATTAAATAAATCTTGAATCATTGTTGCCACTATTTTTAACTTCTTGCAGAGCGTCTAAGTGTTTTCCCGTATTGACTGAGCCTGGTTATCTGTGATATTCAATACTTATTGAACCTCACGTAGTTACAAGCTATGGCAAAAGGCGATCATATCTACATTCAACACGTTGGATACACTCATCACGGTATCGACTGTGGCGATGATAGTGTTATTCATTTCGGAAGGCGTGGGGGTGAAAAAATTTGTCGTATTTCTAAAAAAGATTTTGCATCAGTAAACAAAATTAATGTAAAGGAGTATGGAAAATGTTATTCAGATGATTCAGTAGTCAGACGAGCAGAGGGCAGGTTAGGCGAAAAAGGATATGACATTTTCAGCAATAATTGTGAGCATTTTGCTTATTGGTGCAAAACAGGAAAATATAAGAGTGAACAAGTAGCACAAGCTCAAGCTGGAGTTGCTGGTTTAGTTCAAGGAAGCGCTATTGGCGCAGGAACCAAGTTTGCAACTAAAATCGCCACTGAAGCTGCTATTAAATCTGCTGACCCTATATCTAAAGTTCTCGTCAATGTAGGGCTTAAACAAGCGCCTGCTGTAGCGGGTAAAGTGGCTGCTGGTATTGTAGGTGTGGGTGGCATAGCCAGTGGATTAGCTGCTGATTTCATAGTTGGCAAGATACTTGAAGATGATGAAGCTTTGACTGAACGCGAACGTGAAGCACGAAAAAATGGAAGAATAGCAGGACAAGTTGCATCAACAATTGGAGGTGTTGGCGGAGGTATTGCTGCTGCTACGGTTGGTGGTAGCGTTGCCATTGCTGCTGCTGTTGCGGCTCCCGCAGTATTAGGTATAGCAATTGGTTTAGGTGCTTATCACCTACTCCAAGGCGAGTGAAAATTGATTTAGCTGCTGAAAGAGCGATCGCCCTTGTATTATTGAGGTGCGATCGCTCTTTTTTTGGCTCTTCAGTAGTTAATATGCTAAATGAATAGCTGGCGCCAGGAAAGAAACACAAATGAAGCTAGGAAAATAGCTGGGAGAGTCATTACCGGGGTTGACAGAGGAAGCTCATTTATTATTAAATATAAGCAAAAGCTAGAGGGGTGAGGTGGATTGAACAGCCATGAGAACGAAAAAGGAGATAAAGTTTTTAACATAGCTGTTGAATATAGAGGGAATAAAAGTAATCTCACATCGCCAGTATGAAGGGATTGGAATAATTTTACAGGTGGAAGGAATCGGTAAGGAAAGTAACTGTCCACGTTGTGGAAAAAAAAGTCATAGATTACATCAAAATCATAGATACCTAGTCAAAGATTTACCTTGGGGAGAGAAGTTCGTATTTTTAGAAATCAACCGACGACAGTTTAAGTGTGAAAAATGTCTCAAGCCATTTAGTGAAGAGTTGGAGTTGGTCAAAAAAAGAAGAACCTATACGAAACGGCTAGCAAGAGCAATAATCCAAGAAGTGTTAGAGAATGATATCCTTATTCGTAGCGAAAAAAGGGGTCGTGACAACAGAAGAAATAGAAAGGATGTTAAAAGACGCATCGAAAGAATACTTAAAAGCCCAGCCTAGCGAGTTGAAGAGATTAGGGATAGATGAAATAGCTCTAATTAAAGGAAAAGAAAATTCCTGTGCAGTATTAATAGATTTAGAGAAGTATAAGCTAATCGCGATATTGGCAGGAAGGAAACAAGAAGAAATTAAGGAAGTAATGCTCGGATGGGGTAAAGAAGTATTAGAGCAAATAGAAGAAGTAAGTATAGATTTGTGGAAAGGTTACAGAAATGTAGTGAGAGAGTTGATGCCAAATGCTCAGGTGGTCGCCGACAGATTTCATGTAATGGCACAAATAAATAAGGAATTAGATGCCCAAAGGAAGCGAGAGAAGAGACAGGTAGAAGATTTAATTAAAAAAGCAGAATCGTCAGAACAAAAAGCAGCCCCGGAGAAAGTTTTAGAAGCATTGAAGAAAAGTAAATATGTGTTATTGAAGAACCAATCAGATATAAATGAAGAGCAAAAAGCTAAACTAATGCAAGTTAAAGATGTATCTTCTACTCTCAAAACTATGCTTTAATTAAAAGAAAAAATTACAAAAGTTTACGATCTGGCTAATAATTGGTTAGTCGGTTTGTGGCAAGTGGGAAGATTGTTGTCAAGAGCTAAAAAATATTTTACCGATAGTCAGAACACTATTATTCGTTGGCTAGATGAGATTATTGCTTACTTCGATTATAAGACTACCAGTGGTGTTGTCGAAGGCATCAACAATAAACTCAAGTTGATTAAACGTTCGGCTTACGGATTTAGAAACTTTGAAAACTTCCGAGTTAGATGTTTGCTTACTTGGCAGTTTGATTGTTAGTTTAGCATACTAGCTAATGAAGAGCCAAAAATCCTCACCCGTTAGCAGCAGCAAAGGAATGGAGACAGAATTGCCGACTTAGTTAAACAGCAAGTTTTAAATCTGCTAGCTGTCGCAAAGGCAATGAACTGAAGTCGCGCGCGCGCCCAAGTCCGAGAAAAAAAACTCGCCTCCCCTTGACAAGTCATACTCGTTATGAGTACGCTATAAGCAAAGGAATTGAACCCAAGTACCCAAAAATTTAAAATCATGCTGACGAACCAAGAAGGTCAAAGAGTACCCAAAGTCACCTTTCGCACTCGCAAAGACAACGAGTGGGTGGATGTCACCACCGATGATATATTTGGAGGTAAAACCGTAGTAGTGTTCTCGCTGCCGGGAGCATTTACTCCCACTTGTTCGTCAACGCACCTCCCCGGTTACAACGAATTGGCGAAAGTTTTTAAAGAAAACGGCGTAGATGAAATCGTTTGCATTTCCGTCAATGACACCTTTGTGATGAACGAGTGGGCAAAAGACCAAGAAGCAGACAATGTGACGTTAATTCCCGACGGTAACGGCGAGTTTACTCAAGGCATGGGAATGCTGGTAGACAAAACAGATTTAGGTTTTGGGAAGCGGTCTTGGCGTTATTCGATGCTGGTAAAAGATGGCGTGGTGGAAAAAATGTTTATTGAGCCAGAGGAACCGGGCGACCCTTTCAAAGTGTCCGATGCCGAGACGATGCTCAACTACATCAACTCCGCAGCAACAAAGCCGAAGGTAGTTTCGCTGTTTACAAAAATGGGCTGTCCCTTCTGCGCTAAGGCTAAGGGAATGCTGAGTCAAAAGGGCTTGGATTATGAAGAAATCGTCTTGGGCCGGGATATCACAACCAAATCGCTCCGGGCTATGACTGGGGCTACAACTGTGCCGCAAGTATTTATCGACGGCAAGTTGATCGGTGGTTCCGAAGCCCTAGAGTCTTATTTGGGTGTTGCTTAGTTAAACACAAATACTTAGCTAGCTGGTGCAAAGTGCACGCCTTACTCATTGTACGGTGCGTACTGTGCACCTTTGCCGTATTTGGGGGTATTTAGTCTAATCAAGCTTTGGTTTCAAAAGTTCGATCGGTCTATTTATCCATTCTCGTGCAACAATTACTGGGGAAGTCATATTAAAAACGCAAGAAATGGGAGTGACCGATCGTGGATTTGAGTTTAGTATCGTCAAATATCTTAAATCCCCCAATATTAGCTTTTTTCATGGGAATGCTGGCAATTTTTCTCAAATCTGATTTAGAAATTCCAGCCCCCATCCCCAAACTGTTTTCGCTGTACCTGCTGTTTGCGATCGGATTTAAAGGCGGCGTCGAACTGTCCAAAAGCGGAATTGACCAGCAAGTTGCCCTGACAATTGTGGCAGCGATGCTGATGTCAATGCTAGTACCAATTTATACTTTTTTCATACTGAGGATAAAACTCGACTCCTACAATGCCGCCGCGATCGCAGCCACCTACGGTTCCATCAGCGCCGTCACATTTATCACCGCAACCTCCTTCCTCACAGCACAGGGCATCGACTTTGACGGTTACATGGTAGCCGCGCTAGCATTAATGGAATCCCCAGCAATTATAGTCGGTCTGATTCTAGTCAGTGTATTTGGCGGGGAAGAAGGAAAACGCGAAATAGTTTGGTCAGAAGTGTTGCAAGAAGCATTCCTAAACAGTTCTGTTTTTCTGCTGATTGGCAGCCTAATTATGGGCGTACTGACAGGAGAACATGGTTGGGAAGTTATGAGTCCGTTTACTCAAGACTTGTTTTACGGAGTTCTGACTTTTTTCTTGCTAGACATGGGGCTGGTTGCGGCTAGCAGAATTAAAGATTTGCAAGAAGCAGGAGTTTTTCTGATCGGCTTTGCAATCCTAATTCCCATAGTCAACGCAGTAATTGCTTTGGTAATAGCCAAATTAATCGGAATGCCGCAGGGAGACACTTTGCTGTTTGCCGTATTGTGCGCGAGTGCTTCTTATATAGCAGTACCAGCAGCCATGCGCCTAACTGTTCCCGAAGCGAATCCAAGTCTTTACATTTCAACGGCCTTAGCAGTGACATTTCCATTTAATATCATTGTAGGCATTCCCCTGTATCTATACGGAATCAATATGTTTTGGAGGTGAGATGATGGAGTCAGTCAAAAGAGTAGAAATCATAGCCCACTCAGTAGAACTAGGCAAGATTTTAGACGGTTTAGACAAAGCTGGCGTACCCGGTTATTCGGTGATTCGTGATGTCGCTGGAAAAAGCACTAGGGATCACGTTTCCCGTGATTCATCAATGACGGCGTTGGATAACATTTATGTGCTTGCTTTTTGTTCCCCAGCTCAAGTTTCAGCAGTTGCAGAAAACATTAGACCCGTGCTAAATAAATTTGGTGGGTCGTGTTTTATTTCAGATGCGGTGGAATTGCTAATTACTAGATGCGTCGGGTAGTCATTAGTTATTAGTGATTATACCAATTGGTATAATTTGAGCTACACATAGATTCTACGCCATATGTTTAAGGACACGGCAATGCCGTGTCCTTGAGCGAATAGGCAACTTTCATCTTAGGCTTGGGTTCCCATAATCCCCACTGGTGAGAATGGCAATCCGTTTCGCCTTTTGGGTAAGTTTTTTATTATTACTTTAGCCTGATTTAAAAAAGGCAATTTTGAAAATAATTTCTGTCTATTAGAACACTATTACAAGTTGACAAAAATCAGCCATTAGCCCTTAGTCGGCGGTCATTTCAGGATTAATTGCCCTTCCGAGCCGGGGCAGAATTCAGAATTCTTAAGAGATAGAAAAGAATCACTTGCCAAAATCCGTTAGCGTGGTAAATTCTAAGCCACAACAGGCGATCCTCTTCGTTGGCGTAGCCCCCGTAAAGGCGGGCTTTCCTTCGGATCGCGAAAGCTAACGCTAACGCCCGATCGACTAACGATATTTTCAATAGGAGTTTAAACATGGCTGCATTAAAAGTCGGCATCAACGGATTTGGTCGCATCGGACGGCTAGTCATGCGTGCCGGCATCAAAAACCCCAACATCGAATTTGTCGGCATTAACGACTTAGTTTCGCCAGAAAACCTGGCTTATCTTTTCAAATACGACTCCACCCACGGCATTTACGACGGCGAAGTGGAAAGCAAACCAGACGGGATTGTCGTTGACGGAAATTTTATCCCCTGTACAGCGATTAGAAATCCTGCCGAATTGCCCTGGGGTAAATCTGGCGCAGATTATGTTGTAGAATCTACGGGATTGTTTACAGATTTTGAAGGCGCATCAAAACACTTGACGGCAGGAGCAAAACGAGTAATACTTTCAGCACCGACAAAAGACCCGGAAAAAGTTCCAACTTTTCTAGTAGGCGTCAACCACCACAAATTTGACCAGGCAAAAGATACGGTTGTTTCTAATGCTAGCTGTACGACGAATTGTTTAGCACCAATTGCCAAAGTTATCAACGATAACTTCGGTTTGGAAGAAGGTTTAATGACGACAGTTCACGCGATGACAGCTACTCAACCAACTGTAGACGGGCCCAGCCAAAAAGATTGGCGGGGAGGACGCGGTGCGGCTCAAAATATTATTCCATCTTCGACAGGTGCAGCAAAAGCTGTTACTTTGGTGTTGCCAGAATTGAAAGGAAAATTGACTGGAATGGCTTTGCGGGTGCCAACTCCCGACGTGTCTGTAGTTGACCTTACTTTCAAAACGGCGAAGGAAACTAGCTATAAAGAAATTTGCGAGGCAATGAAAAAAGCTTCTCTTGGCGAACTCAAAGGCATTCTGGGATATACTGAGGATGCGGTGGTTTCGACGGATTTTCAGGGCGACGCGCGATCGAGCATTTTCGATGCAGGTGCGGGAATTGAACTGAATTCTAAGTTTTTCAAAGTTGTTTCTTGGTACGACAACGAGTGGGGTTATTCTAGCCGCGTGATTGACTTAATGCTTTCGATGGCCGAGAAAGACGGAATTTTGGGCAAATAATACAGTTATCCCCTGGATCGCTTGGCGGTTGAAACCGCTACTACACATAAAAAATCCCCCTCCGCAGACTAATAAACCAGGGGGATATGTAACCCAGATTTGGTATAAATTTATGTGTTTTTGTGGAACGGGCATCTTGCCCGTTCCCGATAATGTTACCTAATGTGAGTTAAACTTTTTTTGTTTCCGATTCGATCGCGCTCATGTCTGAATTACCACCGCTGAATAACGAAACTATTTGGGCTATCCTCAACGAAGAAATCGACGATGCTGCTGTCAACCGATTAGTTTGGCAGTATCTGGGCTACCGCTGCGATGCCGAGACTGGCAAGTGGAACAGTGCAGGTGTTGCAGCAGAGTGGCGGCAAGAGTACCCGGAACCGCCGGATTTTATCGATTCTAGGCCCGCGACGGTGAAATTGACTCGATCGACCCCTCCAGAAAACAAGCAGTTGCTGAAGGAAAAATTGGGCTTTAAAGGCTATAAAATTGGGGAATTCGGGCCGAGACAGACTCGCAGGGCGACGATGGCTAATTGGTTGATGGGTTTTATGGAATCAGGGGCGTAAGAGGAATTTTGGATGGCTGTGCGGTTGTTGCCGGCGTTAGAGTACAGAGATATGAGATTTTGTGGCAGGAAAATCTCTAAATCCCTATAAAGGATTGAAACTTTGATTAAACTCTTCCTTTCTTTCTCTGCGTCCTCTGCGTCCTCTGCGGTTAATTAACCAAAATTAAGCCTGTTGAAAGTCAAAAAACACTAAAACCCGCCAATTCCAACCTCCTCACCCCCAACCCTGACATCGGACTGTTCCGTAAAGTATCCTAGAGTCGGCACAAAACAACTGTGAGGAAACCTTTATGAAAACAACCACCATATCTCGCTTAACCGGCATTTCCCTCGCTACCCTAATGCTAGCAGGCGTTTCAGTCAATGCGACGGCCACACCAGCCACCACCCAACCCGCAACCCAACTCGCCCAAGCGACTGCCAAAAAACGCCTCGTCGTCATGGACTTCGAGTACGGCACCACCAACAGCTATTACACTTCCTACAGGGGAGTCGGCGCCGCCAAAGGCATCAGCGAACTGCTAATCAACGAACTCGTTAACAACGGCACTTATACAGTAGTCGATCGCAGCAAACTCGAACAAGCGCTCAAACAGCAAAATCGCAGCGGCGCGATGGATGCCGGCACAGCAGCCGAAATTGGCAAACAATTAGGAGTTGACGCCGTGCTCATCGGCACCATTACCAAGTTTAATATCGACAAACAATCCGGCGGCGGCAGTTTCATGGGAATCGGCGCCGGTTCACAAAAAACCAAAGCTACCGTTCAAATAGACGTGCGGTTAATCGGTACAGCTTCGGGAGATATTCTTGCCACTGCCAAAGCAGTAGGAGAAGCGGATCAAAGCGATTCTAATATTTCCGTTAGGGGTATCAGCAGCAATTCTGGCAGCAGCAATGAAGACTCACTTTTGAGCGCGGCAGTGGACAAAGCCGTCTCCCAAATGGTGACTAAACTGGCAGAGGTATCTAAGAAATTACCTTAGTCTTATCGGTGGTGCGGGGGCGGGTTTATCTAGATTTTCTGTGGGAATTACATATTGTCGGTGAAACCCGCCCCTACATGATTTATGTTTATTTGACTAAATTCGCTCCCACCAATTACCGATTAATTAGCATTGGGATTTGAGTCCGACTCAGCGCATTTTCCCTGTTGATTTAAGTTGGGGTTTTGGTTAGAAACAACCTTAGAAACGGCAGCTTGTTCTTGAATCCATCCAATTTCCCCCGGTTGCAGGTTGGCGCTTTCTACTTCAACTGTTGGCTTAACTGCTGGGGAAGGCGAGGGAGTTGCCACACTGGAAGATGGATTCTCTGTCGGTTTTGAAACTGTAGAAAAATCTTTATTTGACTCGGGTTTGGGAGAGTTCGATCGCACTATTTCAGGAATCGAACAAACTTTCAATTCCAGCCAATTGCCTTGAGGCGTAAGCTGTTTGTTTGTCACCTGCAAAACGCTGCCGGCAGGGACTGTTCCTTTGACAGTCAACTCACCGATTGCGCCTCGCAAATCCAAGCTATCGCTCTCTTTTTCCACTTCTCCAGCCGCAGAACTTTTAATCTCTATAAACGAGCCTGTTTCTAAAGATTGAACCGGAGAAGCTACAGATTCAACTGTTTTTTCCGGCGTCTTTCCAGCTTTAATTAAACCGCGTTTCCCGAAAATCGACTCCCCGGCAGTATCGATCGCGCGACCCACCGGAGGGATGAAAAAATAAGCAAATACACCCCCCAAGCCTAATAAAAATAAAATTTTTAGCAGCATGGAAAATGGACTTTTGCTTTTTTCCGGCTGTAACAACTGCGTTTTTACTTGAGCATTCCCCTCGCCAAGGCTTGTGCTCTCGGTCAAATCCGTTGGCATATCCTCGCTATCGGAAATTAGTTCGATCGGCGTATCTAAAGGTGCGACAGACAGTTCTGTAAAAGTATTGCCGTCTTCCCTCAAATGTGCTTGACAGTGAATTAAAGCAACAGTGACGTTATCGTGACCGTTTCTAGTATTAGCAATCTCAATCAGTCGATCGCGCGCCTTAGCCAAACTAATGCTACCGTCGAGAATTGGCAAAATCTCCGCTTCCCAACATTCCTCAACCCGGTCTTTATCACTCAAACCGTCGGAACACAGCAGCAAAACGCAGTCTTCATCCACCGGAAAACGCTGCACAGTCGGGTGCAGAGTGTTGGACGAAGTAATCCCCAAAGCTTGAATCAGAGCTCCAGCGGCCACTTGTTCCAAAGCATCCCGGTAGAGAGAGTAGCCCAAACGCACCTCGCGGCAAGCCACATTATCATCGAGAGTAAGTTGATAGCAGCCGGTGCGGGTTATCCAGTAAGCCCGACTGTCTCCGACATGGGCGACGTAGAGTTCGTGAATGTGAGCTAAACCCATAACTAGCGTAGTTCCCATCCGCTGGCGGCCTTGGCGGTGTTCGCTGTCATTGCGACTGGCTATTTTGTCATTAGCAGCACAAGCCGCCCGTTCCAGCTTGGAAGTCAGGCTCAACGGGTCCCAATTAGCTTGATGTAGGGGCATTTGCTGCAACTTGTCGCGCAGCACACCAATTGCTTCTTCCGAAGCGACTTCGCCGCCGTCTTGTCCGCCGATACCGTCGCAGACGATCGCGCAAGCTTCCGCACCGGGCTTTCCTGCCAACAGCGTACCGCTGGGGGGATAGCAAGCATCTTCGTTGTGAGCCCGGGATCTGCCTACATCCGTGCCCGTGGCAATTTCAACGTGACGATCGTAAAATCGGCCGCACTTTGCCAAAGCTTTATCCAACTGGCCCATCAGTTGTTCGCCGTGCCGCACTTGACCGGCAACCATTTGCTGGCAAAGTTGCCTCAAAAAATTGGCAATAGTTGGGTGAGCATCTTCGAGCCACTGCTGCCACAATTTGCCCAACTGGGACAAATGAGGCGGTTTGCGATCGGGCTGCAATTCCAGAAACCGCACCAATTGCCCTTCCACCCGCAGCAGTTCGGGAGTCAGCAGCGTCGAAGCCACGCCCTGAGCGATACAAGGCTGCCACAACTGGGCCATTTGCCACAGCCAATTGAGCTGGCGCATCGCTGCGGCTCCTTTCCAGGACTCCGCCAATTCCGGCATTAAAGATTCCGTCACCTTCAAAATAGGCGCGTTTTCCAGCAGCCAGATATCTCCCGATAGCTTGCTCATCTTGGACGATACCAGGCCGTATACTTGAGGTACGTGCAACTGATAGGCAAACAGTCTCAGATAAGGAGTGACAACACTCGGAATCTCTTCGGGCAGTTCCGGCAAGTGTTCGGGTTGAGTATCGACAAGAAGTCGATCGCGCTTGACCAAGTAGCGACCAGCGATCAGATCGCCTGGCTTACACCCTTTGATCCCTTCACCTAAAGCCCATAAGTAGTGTTTTGCCACAGAGTTTTGCATAAGGGTTCCTGACGCCTTTGGGCCCAGTCCTGATCTGAACTATTTTAGCGATTGAACCTCGACGGGTTGATACGTGGCGATTATTTGACACCCCCGCTTTCTCAACAGACGGAGATTCTTAAGACTTCGCAGTCCTAATATCCTGATTTTTCAGGTTCCCTGGCTCACCACGTTTGCACTGTTGTGTGCGTAGCGATGTCTCCTGACAATGTTTTAGGCGTGACTTTCCCCCAGTCCAGGGGTAGGTTTTAATGTCTTGTACTGACACAAATAGTCTACCATTTTGTTGACCCGCCGAGGCATCTTGCTAGGAGCTTTCACTGTTAGACGATCGCGCGACACCCCAGTCCTCGGCTGGAAATCACGCTGTTTTCAGCATATTCCTGATAGCGGCAATTTCCGCAGAAATCCCAGCACTCAAGGAAATTGAAATTTTAGACTAAGTATAATGGTATGATGCAGCTAGGTAGAAATCACCTGACCCGACAGGTATAAATAAATATCAATTCTCGGTTTTCTCGCCAACGGTGTTCATTACCTCGTTCCCCTGTTTGGCAAGTAAAGTTAAATTTAACTTGACCCAAAGACGGATACAAGCCCCCAGATTCATCTGTCGAGTACATCTAAAGTATAAAATTTACAATCTACAATCTACAATCGGCCTCTGCAAGCTGTTGAGTATTTAACCATGCCCCTACATGAGTCCACCGCTTTTCCCAAGAATTTGCCCGATCCCAAGCTGCTACCTGCTGTTGAAATAGACGAAATACTCACTAGCATTCAACATTCTCACAGTTTTTATTACAAAGTGATGAATCTTGAGGTTTGGGCGCTGGTGGAAACCTTGGATGGGCTGTTTCCCGGCGCTTGGGGTCAGTTTATGACCAACCGCCAATTAGCAGTTAAACAGTTTTTGGAACGCGATCGCGTTCCAAATTCTCCGGTTGATGCTGGGGATGCGGGCAAGAAGTCCGATCGAAGTCGGAAGAAGGAAGAAGCCGGGAGTCAGGAGTCAGGAGTCAGAAAGAAGCAGGAAGAAGAATAAAAGCAGATTTTCCCAATTCTCCCCATCTTCACCTTTCCTCTGTATCCAAGTCTAAATCCCCCTCAATCCCCAAAGCGAGAGACGAAACAGAACCCTCTTTTCCCCCGTACTCCCCTGATTAAGAGAAGTAGGAGGGATAGAAACTCAGCTACAAGCGACATTTATTATGGCTTTCAATCTTAAGTTGACATAAATGCCGATCGCCCGTTAGCGAAGCCCTCGAAGAGGATCGCCCTTACAGGTGAACTTTGGCATCAACTTGAGGCAATCCCATGCTGTAGTTGACAGCGCGGCTGTTGAGATTGTAGCTGATTTGGCCTTTTTGGAGGAGCGATCGTACCAAGTGCTCCAATTCCGAACCGATGCGGCGGAGGTTGTACTCGGTCAAATCTTCGCCCTCGTAAGCGTCTACGAGTTGGTCGAATTTGGCATATACCTGTTTGACTGACTCGTCATTCCAGTTAAGTTCGTTATCTGGGTCAATGTCGAGGGTCAAAAGGTCGTTGCTGGGTACGAGTTCGTTGTCTTCGAGGATAGCGGTGTATATGCGAATATGGCGGGTTGTTGACTTAAGCTGCATGACTTCTTATGTGTAAAGATTTTTTGCTGAGTTTATTGTAATGGCACAGAGATGCGCGGGGAGGGTGGGCGATCGTCAATTTCTCGGAATCCCGAAATTTTTTAGTTGTTCGGCAGTCCAATTTTTGTAATATTCAGTTTTCTCTAAAGCATCGGAAGCTGGCTTCAGCTTAGAATTTACTTGAACCGTGAAGCCCGGATAGGGCATCCTCCTAGTATGAAGCCCGTCAATATTAAAATCTTCTTCGGGATGGATGTGAAAAGCCAGCAAGCCCAACTCGGAAATCTGATTATTCAATTTGTCTATCAATTCTTTAGTTTCTGGCGCACTAATTGCATTTTTTTCGGGATTAATTACTACCATGATTTCAAATTCCGAATTGTAAAATTCATAAATGGATTTCATTATGGCAGAATCGCGATCGAACTCAGTCAGCGCTGAAAACCGCTCGATTTTGAATAAAATTTGATTAGCCAACCGTGCCTTTTTAGCGAAGGGACAAATCGGTAAATCGCTGAAAACTGGATGCGGTAACTCGACAAACTCAGTCATCCATCTCAGGGTAGATTCTATAATTTCCGTGTCATATTCATTCATCGACAATCTATGTATTTGATCTTTAATACTAATTATAATCTATTTGTTTGGAGGGCGATGCACGCCATTGGTGTCAATTTAAGACTGAAACCCATAATAAATGTCACTTCTATCAAAGTCTCGATCCCCCTAAATCCCCCTGATTGTTGGGGAGTAGGGGTTGACTTTTAATACTCTTGTCCCCCCCTTCTTAAGGGGGGCTAGGGGGGATCTCCGGGGCAAGAAAACACACCCTAATCGTTCTTTTGCTAAGGACTGAATTCCTGACTGCAAACATTAATTCATTCGTGAATTGTGCCGTCTGGCATAATTGCGCCTGCGAGTTTTGCATTTGCCATATTTGCTCCAACCCAGTTAGCATCTTTCAGGTTAGCTTTTTCTAGATTTGCATAACTCAAATTTGCTCCGCACAGGTTTGCTGAAGTTAAGTTTGCTCCACTCAAGTTAGCATTGTAAAAGCTAACGCCAGACAGATTTAAGCCACTCAAGTTTTGACCGCTCAGATTAGCTTGAACAAGACTAGATCCGATCAAACTTACTACTTTCAAATTTACATTTTTCAGGTTAGCTCCATCAAGGTTTACTGCAACTAAACTTACCCCATTAAGCTTAACCCCCCTTAGATCAGCATAAGATAGGTTAACTTTAGTTACTTTGGCTTGACTTAAATCTGCTCCTATCAAATTAGCGCTATTTAAGATTGCCTGAGTGAGGTTGGCACTACTTAAATTGACTGTAGTCAGGTTCGCACTATTCAATTGTGTCTCGCTCAATTTTGCTTGACTTAAATTCGCTTGAATCAGTCTTGCATAATTCAACTTTGCCTTAGTTAAGTTAGCGCCACTCAAGTTAGCTTGAATTAAATCGGCTTGTTGCAGATTTGTGGATTTCAAATTTGCTCCTTGCAGGTTAGCCCCTATCAAGTTTACCTTAACTAGGTTGGCATTACTCAGGTTGGCATTACTCAGGTTGGCTTGACTTAAACTAATAGGATATTCCAGAGTTTTTCCGCTCAAGTCTACTCCTGCTAAGTTAATCCCTGTAAAATCTCGTTCTCCCTCTTTGTACCGCTGCAAAAATTCCTCAGCAGTAATAGCTGCTTCCAGATTTTCTAGTGCAGAATCATCTATTTTTGCCTCTTCCTCAGATTCCACAGTATCCGCATTCACAGGAGTAGCAGCCGGCTGTTCTACCGCTTTGCTAGATACAGGTTCTGCTTGCAATTGCTTGTCTACCCGATCGCTAAACCGCCTCACAACCTCAGCATCATCAACCTTCTCACCAGCATTTGAGCTTTTCTCTACCGCATTCTCAACATAATACTTATCTACAAAACTTTGCAACCCAGCATTATATCCCTGTCCTACCGCTTGAAACCTCCATTCCCCATTCTTCTTATACAAACGTCCAAATTCTAAAGCCGTTTCTTGGGAAAAAATCTGATTTAAATTGTACCGAACCAACTCGCCAAGATTCTCTGAATTGTAAAGCCGGATAAAAGCATTTTTAACTTGACTAAAACTTTGATTCTTTTCCTGTCCCTCGTGAATAGTCACCACAAACACAATTTCCTGAATCGCCGAATTGATTTTACTCAAATCCACATAAACCGTCTCATCATCTCCCTCAATTTGTCCGTTCCTGTTGTCTCCCGAATGCCGCACCGCACCGTCCGGGGAGGTGAGATTGTTGTAAAATACAAAATACTTTTCATCAGGAATGCGACCGTCTGCCGCTAACATAAAAACAGATGCGTCAATGTCGCAGTTTTGTGCTGTCTGGCTGACTTGCCAACCCAGGGCGATCGCAATTTTACTGAAATCAGGAGTTTCTTTAGAAAGATTGAACCTTTCACCCTTAGTTAATTCGATACTCATATGCGATAATTCCCTTACCTCATAAATGGTCAAAACTCAAGCCAAGACTTGTAGGGTGCGTCAGACAAAGTTCTTGAGAGACGATCGAGGATTTTGGTTCTGACGCACCTTACTAATAGTGCCAGCCGCATAAGTCCTAATTGTATTAATTCTCTCATCTATGTTAACCCGATCGCAAATTGGATTTTATCTCGAAGACATCGAAACCCCAATTGGCAGAACCGTCAATTTAACCCTTACCGGACTCATTCTCCTATCTTCGACCAGCTTCATCGCCGAAACTTACCCGATTTCGGAAACTGTTAGAATTAATTTGCAAACTCTAGATACAGCACTTTTAGTTTTTTTTGTGTTTGAGTATTTATTGCGACTGTGGTGTGCTGAAAATCGAGTTAAATTTATTTTTAGTTTTTTTTCAATAATTGATTTGCTGGCAATATTACCATTTTTACTTGGATTTGTCAACGTTAGTTTTATCCGAATTTTTCGCTGGTTTAGAATTCTCCGACTCATCCGTTTTCTGGAATTAAAAATTTCTATTTTCCGCATCAGCAGCGAAGATGGGGTGATTTTTGCTCGGATTTTGTTTACTTTGCTGGCAATAATTTTTGTTTATTCGGGTTTGATTTATCAAGTCGAACATCCGACAAATCCCGAAAGTTTTGGAACTTTTTTGGATGCTGTTTATTTCTCGGTTGTCACCATGACGACTGTGGGATTTGGCGATGTTACGCCGATTTCGGAATCCGGTCGTTTTCTGACTATTTTGATGATTTTGACGGGAATTGCTCTAATTCCTTGGCAATTGGGGGATTTGATTAAACACTTAGTTAAAAGTGCTAATCACGGAGAAGCTGTTTGTAAAAGTTGCGGTTGGTCTGTACACGATGCTAATGCTAGATTTTGTAAAATGTGCGGTACTCAGTTAGATAATGGTTGACTGTTGACTGTTGACTGTTGACTAATGACTACTGACTAATGACTAATGACTACTGACTTCTTTAAGCTAACGGTAACAAAATTTCAAATTCAGTGCCTCTGCCTAACTCCGATCGCATTCTGAATGCACCGCCGTGTTTGCCCGTCACTATTTGATAGCTAACCGCTAAACTGGTTTCTTTGAGAGCGCGTTTTTCCGTAGAGAATGATTCTATGATTTTTTTGTACTTGCTAGGTGACATTCCAGGCCCGTTATCTGATATGCAAATCGAAACCCAGCGAACATGAAGTTTGTCTAAATCCGGCGCAGGTTCGGGACAGCAGACTTGAGTTGTGATTTCAATTTTAGGCTGGCGATCGGCGTCTCTGAGTCCTCCACTTTTAAACTCTTTTGCCAATTCTTGACCGACTGCTTCGTTAATTAATGTATGAATAGAATTGGTCAAAATATTCATAAATACTTGGTTTAGCTGTCCTGCATAGCACGGCACTGGTGGCAGGTAGCCGTAGTTTTTTACTACTTGGATTTCCCTGGTCAAACGACTTTTGAGCAGCAAAAGTATGCTGTCTATGTTGGCGTGCAAGTCGGTGGGTTTGGGATAAATATCGTCGATGTGGCAGAAGTTTTGCAAACTGGTTGCTAACTTGCTCAAACGTTCTGCTCCTGATTTGATGCTGGCAACAGTTCGGAGGAAATCGTTTTGCAAAAAGTCATAGTCGATCTCTTGTTTGAGCCTTGCTATTTCCGGCGGGGGTTCGGTACAGTATGCGTCGTAAACTGAGAGCAATTCCATCAAGTTTTTGCTGTAGTCGGTGACGTAAGTTAAATTCCCCCAGATAAAGCCTACCGGATCTAAAATTTCGTGGGCTACTCCGTTGACTAAACGCCCTAAACTAGCCATTTTTTCGCTTTGAATCATTTGAGTTTGGGCTCTTTCGTAGCGGACTTGAGTTTCTATGCCGCGAATTTGCCAGTACGCGATGTTTAGTGCGTTAGGGTCTAAGAGTCGGTAAGATTGGGAGTCTATTTGGACGACGATCGGTTCTGACTGCAATTCGGGCGATCGACGCAAAGCTTGTGGGGCTGCTGCCAAAATGGTTGTACTCTCTGCGAGCAATAATATTTCGAGGCGAGCGTAACTGTAGAGAACTTTTAGTGGCAGGTGCAAAAATAGCTCTGGGCCTTGAGGTTTGAGCAAATATTCCAGCAGTTGCCTGCGGGATATCATGCCAGCAAACTCTCCTGCTTCCATCAAGACGACTCCCGGCACTAGGGGATGCTGTTCAAACATTTCGGCAACTGCCACGGCCAAGCAGCTCGATTTAACCTGAAAGTCATACAGGGGCAAATCCCAGAGGGTAGACTCTAGGGAAAGGTCTTGATGGCTGCCTTCGGAGAGTGAAGGGCCAAGGAGTTTGGAACTGAATTTATTTGCCACTGGAACTTTTAGTTGCCGAAACGCTGGGAAAGTGAAATGAGAACCTACTACTAAGCTACCCTATCATTTCACTTTTCTGAGCGAACAACCGAGAATATTCTGGAGTCGATCATGTTGTGCCAACTATAGGCAGGAGAATTTCAAATTCAGTATTCTTACCTGGTTGCGATCGCAATTTGAGTTGGCCGCCGTGCTTTTCTGTGACGATTTGATTGCAGATAGCCAGCCCCATACCGCTGCCTTTGCCTGCTGGTTTAGTGGTAAAAAAGGTGTCAAATATCTGCTGGTGATTTTCTGGAGGAATGCCGGGCCCGTTATCGGCAATGCAAATTGCCACCCGCTTGCCGTGTTCGGTTTCTATAACTTTAGTGGTAATTTCGATTTGGGGCTGCCAGTTGTCCCGGCACGGGGTGTGTATTTCTCGCTCTGCTGCGTACTCTGTCAGGGCGTCTAGAGCATTAACTAACAAATTCAAAAACACCTGACTCAACTGACCGGAGTAGCCGCTAACTAGCGGCAGTTCGCCGTAGTTTTTAACCACTTCTATGCTGTTTTTAAAGCGGTTTTTCAAAATTAACAGCGTCATCTCCACGCATTCGTGAATGTCTGTCTCGGCTGGTTTTGTCTCGTCCATGTGAGAGAAGTGGTGCAGCCCGTTAACTATTTTTAGCAATTGCGAGGCTCCCAACTCCATCCCTTCTAAGGTGATCGGCAAATCTTCTTGTAAAAAATCAAATTCAATTTCTTTTTTAAGGGCATCAATTCGGGGACACGGTGCCGAATATTCTTCTTCATAAACCGACAGGAGCTGAAGCAAGTGTTCAAAATATGACAGTAGAAAAGTTAAATTTCCCCAAATACAGTTCAGCGGATTTCTGATTTCGTGGGCTACTTCTGCTACAATCCTCCCCAAACTCGCCATTTTTTCTGTTTGGATGAGCTTGGCTTGGGTTTGTTTGTGGAGTAACTTATTTGTTAATTGGTGAATTCTTGATTGAGCGACCATTAATTGGTGTACGTCTAACAGCTTGTAGGTCTGGGGGGCTATTTCCACTACTACGGGTTCGTAAATTAATTCTGCCGATCTGTAAAGACATTCCTGGGCTGCTTCTACTATTAATTTACTGGCTGGAAGTACGAGTTCCTCTGGCTTGGCAAACTTGTACAGCACCTCTATTGGTCGCTTGAAAAACATTTCTACTCCGTAGCGACGGTTAACTTTTTCAAAAAAGAGACGCCTGGATATGATGCCGACAAAATTACCCCCCTCTGTCAAAATGACGCCGGGAAGCATGGAATTTTGTTCAAAAGCCTGGGCTACTTCTTTTGCCTGTTGAGTTAATTCAATTTGGCAGTTGTAGAGTGGCAGGTCTAGGAGAGTTGATTCTAAGGAGATGTTCCAAGTACAAATTTCAGCTATATGCAACACTGATAACTCCGAGCTAATCTCACGCACAGCAAACATAGATGAAACCCCTGTTAAATATTGTATTCATGAACAACTTAATTTGCTATTAATTCGTAACGGGTAATTGGTAGAGGGTAGTTGCTAATTTGTCAAATTACAACAGCACCCGATGGCAAAACCCGATCGCAGTAGCATTGTCTGCTAAAGATTTTGTTTCTAAGTCAATATTAAACGATTTAAGCTTTTGTGGAACTTACGGAGCACGCGCTTTAAACTTTTTACCATGATATACCTGCGATCGGGTGTTTTCGGAAAATTTTTAATATTTATAACTAATTATTGTGATAAATTATACCATTTTTCCAGCGATCGAAGGGAATTGGAGAACTGCGAGCGGGTTATCAGTGAATATACGGGCATCCTTCGAGGGTTCGAGGGCCCGGATTAGCCATTGTCCAAGGGGCTTGCAGGCTCCAATTGTCAAGACTCGGGCCCAGCCCAAAGGAAGTTAGGCAACGGATTCGCTTTCTGAGGATGTAACCGAATGTAACGGATGGAAGGCTTTAGTTATCGTCGCGAGAAAAGAAAGAAGCAATGTTCCCCAAGGGTTTGTGGAATTAAGAACATCCTAACCGTATTGGGGGTTGCTATACCACTCAAAAGAAATGCAACTTTAGGCAACTTCCGAACATCGATAGCCATCAGTTTTTTGCAATCTGCAATCTGCAATCTGCAATCGTCTTAGGGTTCCACCTCCGGCCACAGGCGTTCTAGCTGATACCGCCAAGCGGCGAGAGTGTTTTCGCGAGACTCTCGCCCTAGTTCCATTTCACCCATCAATCCCTCTGCGTAGAAACGGTCTAAAGTCTGAAGGGTAGTTTCGACAGACTGTCCCTGCATCTTCGCAGCTTTGATGATTTGACGGATGCGACTTTCTATCAAACCGTCGAAAAAGTCGGACAAACCTCGCTCTTGCAAAGCCAGCAGTCTGGCAACGGCGGCTGAGAAATCTGCGGCCGCGAGTGTGGCCCGGTTGTGCTGAAATACTCCCCACAAAACGTTTTGATGTAAGGCGTAGCGAGTTTCCAGGGTGGTGTCAAAGTTAGCTTCTAGGAGTTTATCAAGAAATGGTTGAGCTTCCTGGGCATCGGCGATCGGCAGCAAAATCCGCAGCCAACTCCCATCGTCTGAAAGGAGGACTAACAGGCGAAAATTGGGGGTCTCTACTTGCCAAGAAGTGGCAGCAGGCATCTCAACACTGTCACCAAATAAGTCTTTGAGGGTATTGCTAATTTCTTCGGGAGTCATGATGATTTTAGATTTTAGATTTTAGATTTTAGATTAGTCAGCAGTACGCTCTCAAATCTCAAATTGATTTATGGTAGCCAGCGGGGGTGATAGCCGGCAAAGGGAAGTTCTTCTGGCTGTAGTTTTGCCGGAGATCCGTCTGTCGGTATTTCTACTAAGGGTAGCAGCCAGAGGCGGCCCGTGGCGATCGACTGTCCACTATCGTTGCGGGGACTGTCTGCTGCTGAGGGAGTTGCTGCTGTGACTGATTGGTCGAAAATTAATGCCAGCCCGTCGGGAGATAAACTGATTTGGGTATCTAATTGGTTGGGCAAAATCAGCAGCGGTTTGATGGTTCCTACCAAACGAGTACCCTCTTTTTTGAGGTCGATGGTGGCGATGAAAGGCTGTTCTTTGTAGCTTTCTGTTTTGAGGCGTTGGGCTAACAAACAGTAGAGACGCTGAACTTGGTTGTCTTCGTTTTTGCGGGGGTCGAAATAAACGGCCATAATGCTGCCGGGAATACGCAATATTTCTTGTTCTACACCTTGGTTATCTAAGATGAAAAGCGATCGAGTAAAGTCGCTGTTGTATTTAACATAAGCGGCGGCGGAGTTGTCGCGGGCCATGCCCAATACTTGTTCGTATTTGGGCAAAAATTCTACTGGGTCTGCTTCCGGTTTGAGGGGGACGATCGCTAATCCTTGTTTTTGAGAGATTACCATTGATTTGCTATCGGGGCGAATCATAAAATCTCCGCCTTGTTCGCTTTCCAAGCGTCGGGGCGGCACTTTTTCTTCCACAATCCAAGGACTGAAATCGCTGGGATTGCGGCGGTTGACGCGCTGGACAACTATGATTTTTCCGTCGGCTGAGAGGTCGAATTTGAGGTTTTGGTAATCTTTGGAGTCTAAGATTTTGTCAATTCTACCGGCTGGGTATTTTGGTTGATTTCCCGATCCCGATTGGGGGTTGAGACCGGTGGTGACTGTGAAGAGTTCTTGATTGAGAGTGCCGCGAGTACGGGCTATGGATCGATCTGTGGCGGAGAATAAAATGCGATCGCTGTCGGGATACGGTTTAAAATCGGTGACAACTAAATCTTTGGGAGTCAGCGGTATCGGTTTCGAGTCGCTGCTGGTGAGATTGACTAGCATTAATCTGCTTTCTGTTTCGCCTTGGACACCGATGTAAGCAAAAGCTCGATCGCGGCTGCGAAAGGAACTGCTAAACGGTTGCATTAGCGTTCCTTTATTTTGGTTTTTTTCTCCGAAATACTTGTCGGTTGCTCCGGCGAGTTTTAATGTGTAGGTAATGCCGTAAGGTGCTGGATCTTTGAGAGTGTAAGCCATGCGCCTTCCAGCCCAACTAAATTTACCGGGGAGGGGGGGTTCTAGCTTTAAGTTTTCCTCGACGGTGGGCTGGTTCATCGGCCGAAAGAATGTGAGGATAAAGCCGGTATCTTCGGCGCCGATTTGTTTGTTTTCCCAGGTAAATTCTCGCACTCTGGGTGCTGTGCGATCGCCGCTAAGCAGCAGCAGCCCGATTAAGAAGCTCAGCACTAGCATGAGGACGATCGCCGTGCGGTCGATCGGCTGTTTGAATGGCAGAATAGCTAAGGGTGAAGGATTAATTTTTTTGTTAAAAATACTCACAAATCTTTCTCTCCTATTTCTGCTGAAAATTAACTACCAAATTTTCCCTATTAAATTTTACAGTCATCGAGGCACTCCCGACCCTCAGAAACCCGTTTTTTTTACCAGCGAAAAGGAGTGCAGCGAAGTATTTTGGTAAAAAACCCGGTTTCTGAAAGTTGTGGTGCGTCCAGGACTGCATTAAACTAACGATCTAAAATCGGTGGAGTCTGCGGCACGTCCAACAGCCTCCACCGATTTTAGATGTGAAATTTGAGATTTTAGCTTGTATGGCGTCTCAGAGCTAAAAATTGCTCGATCGAGAGAGGTTTTGGCGAGCGTATAGCACCCTACCATTGTTTCAGTTGCGTCAAGCACTGTTTGAGCTTTAAAATTTTTAATCCCATCTCAAATCGCCAATTCTTTAACAGGTTGAGGGGTAACACTGGCGCTCTACCCCTCCTACTAATAATCATGACGACTACTTAGCTGAGATCCCTCTCACGAATCCTTGACAATGGGTATCTTGGAACTATTATTAACGGCTGACAGTGTATACGGCGATTCAGGTTCGGGATACAGCTTAGAATATTTGCTATCGTAAAAAGAGCAACTGCATTACTTTTGTTGTTTCATGGTGTTCGGCTGACAGATATAAAATCTCTTTTTTGTTTACTGAAAAAGTTGATTAATAGGAACTAAATCCATCGGTGATATTTTATCTATCGGCAGATCCAAACCCAAAGCCACTCTACATGAAATTAGAGTTACCAGCACCCCTAAAAACAGTGCTGTCAATTGAATATCCTGCCAAAAACAAGTTAGTCCTTCTTTCCACAAACCGTAGTTAGTTACTGCGTAGGTAGGAAGGTCGCCGAGAGCTACAGCAATCACGGCACCTAAATTACCTTGTAAGTGATATCCCAGCGGTATACTTATACATAGATTCACAAAAGTCAGCAGATTGCCCATAGCTTGGTACTGAGACTTTCCTACGGCTAACAGACAAGAACCCATCATATTGTAGAGGGTGGTGTGCCAGATACCTAAAGCCAAGATAGGCATCATCCAAGATGCCGCCTCATACTCTTTCCGATACAGTGTTAAAATTAACTGATCTCCGAAGCTCACAAAAATTGCTAAACCTACGGCTAACGGTATTAGAATTAGCTTGCGGTTCTTGAGTATCTTCGCGCGCAACTCCTCCCGCGGCAACTCTGCCAGCATAGAAATCGAGGGAAAAATCACCCTGCCGCTAATGGCGATGATGACTTGGCGCGGCATATCGCCGAGAGTAAAAGCGATGCCGTAAATGCCCAACGTTGTTAAAGTAAATATTTTCCCCAGGATGAGTCTATCGGCTTGAGAACACAAGAAATACAAAGCCGTAGACAGAAATATCCATTTCCCATAAGAAAATATTTCTTTAACTGCTTCTTTATCCCAAGCAAAGCGGTTTGACTTGCCGGGAATCAAAAAATGGCTCCATACTAACTCTATTAAAGCTCCACTCAAGCCGCCTGCAACGATCGCCCAGACGCTGCGATCGAACCAGGCCCAGACAATCATTACTGTAGTAGAAAAAATCTGTTGGCCTAACTCAAAAATTACTACTTTCTTCACTTCCATTTTGCGTTCGAGGCTGGATGTGGCAGTGGATTTAAAGCCTCCTATTAAGGAATTTATACCTATTACTGGAATCAACCATTCGAGACGGGTATCTCCATAAAAACTCGCAACAGGCTGGGTAATTATAATCAAACAAATCCAAACGAAAAAGCTGCGAATGACTTGCAGTGTCCAAGCGGTGTTGAGAAATTGAGGATCTTCCCCGCGCTTATTCTGGATGATGCTTGGGCCTAGACCTATGTCTGAAAATAAGTTGATCCCTATGATGAAAACGTAGGTTAGACCTACCAGACCAAATAGTTCGGGCAAAAGCAGACGCGTCAGGATTAAGTTGCTGCCAAATCGGATAATTTGACTGATTCCATAGCTGGCGATCGTCCAGGCTGCACCTTTGATAGCTAATTTTTTTTCTGCTGACATATACTCAGAATTTATTTACTAATGACGAGTGTAGTTGCTGAATTTACTTTTGGCAACTACTACAGGATGCTTTTGCAAGTTTGATCGCTGACTGTACAGTATCTTAATTTGTATGCGGAGGACGGTTCTGGACTGTCGATCTCGCAATCAAGGTAAAATTTAATCTGATACTTATTCCAAATCTAATAATCATAAGGGTTTTTTGGTTCGGGAATTGGTTGGAGGGAGGATGCTTGAATGGTTAATTTGCGCTTGCCTTGCAGTTCTTCTACGATCGTTTCTCCTTCTATTTCTAGCCAACTGTCTGGGGCAAAGGCGGCGCGGCTTTGACCGATCGGTAATTTTACAGGCAACCCGATCGGATAGGCGTCTGCCGCGCAGCAGGTAATGATAAAACGCCCGATCCACATATATTGTTCGGCTATGTTGGGGGGGTGAATTACAAATCCTTGAACTTTGACTTTTTGACCTCTGTATGTATCCGGTTCGGGGTTGAAATTTAACAGCCGCACCCATTCGACGAGCGATCGATTTTCTGGTTTGGTAGTATTGCGAAATTCTTGGGGTTGCAGTCTGGTGATGGGCAGGGCTTCGGTGAGGCCCCGTTCTAAAGCTGTCTGGCTGGTAAATGTGCGTGGCGTTATTAGTAAACCTATTAATGCGACGCTCAACATTAAGGTGCTGCCGATACTGGGGGGAAACAAAGTAACGTGTTCAACTTCTGTGATTCTGAGAGAGTTATTTCCTGTTGATGTCCGCGATTGCTTTGTGGTGCGATCGAGTTTTAAGAGTTCCCAAGTTTTTAAACCGCCAATAACTATTAAGCCGATTCCTCCTGCTAGAGTCAAGCCAAAGTAATTGGGGTGAATGAGAATGCTTAATTTGCCCGCGATCCAATATTTGAGGAGCAATATTCCCCAGGCTAAGATAGCTAGGGCGTCCAGCCAGGGGCTAATTTTTTTAAGATTCATTTTTTAAGAGTGACTGGGAAGGAAGAGGGAAGAAAGAAAAGAAAAAAACACCTATCTGTATATCCGTGACTTCTGTGTCGGGGAGCAAGGTAATTGAAAATCGCCAAACTAAAATGGTATTAGTTGTCTGTTTGAGCTAGTTTATTAACCTAAATGCAAGTTTACAGCGAGGGTCATTAAAAAGGTTAACTGAGCTGCTAATACAATTAAGTAAACTACGGCTCTACCTTTGAAAATAGACAGCATTAAACCGATACCTTTGAGGTCAATCATCGGGCCGAAAACGAGAAAGGCTAACAGCGAACCGCTGGTAAATGTGGAAGCAAAAGACAGGGCAAAAAAGGCATCTACTGTAGAACAAATCGATACGACTGCGGCTAATAGCAGCATGGCTAGAATCGAGGAAACGGGGCCTTGGCCGAGGTTGAGAATTAGTTCGCGGGGAGCGCCAACTTGAATGATGGCTGCGATCGCACTTCCGATTACCAACACTCCTCCTAATTCGCGCAACTCCTGTACCATAGTATCTAAAAGCAGGCGCAGACGCTCTTTAGAAACGGGGTGGAACATTGAGGAACGTTTCGAGGTTTTTTCTGTTTTGCCTGTTTTTAATGGCTTCCAGTTGTCTTGTAGCAAAGATTCGATCGGCACCGCCCCCCCCGGCTGACCGAGCATAAATGTTCCCGACTGCAACAGCAGCGGAGTGTTGGCTGGGACGAGTTCTTTTTCGGAAAACTCTGGTTTTGGCAGAGGAATCGCGCGGGCTACAGAGGGTTGCAGCAGAGGCCGCAAGTCTTTTTGGGCGCTGAACACCCAGCCGATAATTGTGGCTGTAGACAGAGAAAATACCACCCGAAAAACTACAATTTCTGGCTGATCGCGAAATGCCGTCCAAGTCGCCCAAATTACCACGGGGTTGATGGTGGGGGCCGCCAGCAAAAAGCCGATCGCGGCTGGTGCGGGTACTCCCTGCATCAGTAACCTGCGGGCTACGGGCACGTTACCGCACTCGCACACGGGAAACAAAAAGCCGATCGAACTGCCCATCAAAGCCGCCAGCAGCGGGTTTCGCGGGATGCGCGATACGAGTTTGCGTTCGTCTACAAACCCCAGCAGCAAACCTGAAAATAAAACTCCGAGCAGCAGAAAAGGTATTGCTTCTACTAACAAGCTGAGAAACAGGGTGAAAGCATTATTTAACTGATTTGTCAGGGCGGGTTGCATCGATCACCTACTGGTAGATTGCTATTTAGCTATACGTCTTTGGTAGAAATCCTTGTAGATCATACCAAAGCATAGCACTAAGTTAAGATACCGTTAATTTTATTTTGTCTTTTTTTTGCGGGAATTTGTAGAGCTTCTAATTTAATCAATGCTGATGCCTTGAATGATTGGGAATGGTTAAACTTGTTTTAATTTGACTGATTTTCTATTCATATCCGCCTCGTACAGCCAATCAATAATTGACCGAAATTATCCAGGATACAAGCCCCCGAATTTATCCCTGGCGTCAATGCTTCAATTCTAAAATCTAAAATCTAAAATCTAAAATCGATTGACTCTGCGAACCCTCGCCGATTTGATAGATATTTCGGGTAAAAATAATTGAGTTTAGAACAAATGCCAAGGCAGATTTTGCAGAGGGCGGGCGAGGCTAACTGTTTTATATAACGATCGCAATAAAATTGGTTTGTAGCGATGACTTTAGTTTTCACGACCAACCTATAGGGGACGCACTGGCAGGTGTGTAGCTGGCTGAGCGTTACGGGGGGTTGCGAGTACCGGATCGGGGATCTGGGATAAAATCGCCTCAAATGCCTTAGCTTGCGGGGCGTCCCGCCATCGCGATTGCCAGCTAAAATTCCGGGGGTGAGGGCCCGGAGTTTCTGCTTTTAAATTGTCTGCTGACGGGCTGCATCGTGTTGGCGATCGGGCAATTGCGATTTTATTCTATTATCAATCACTTATATTTCTCAGCATAATATTTTATTAACACAAGGTTAAGACGACTACCTAAGATTAATGAATAGTTAAATAGTAGAAACAAGCGTTAATACCGCTCAAGTCAGTATAAAATAAAGTCAGGTACAATTACAAGGGCGCATTGATCTCGGTAATCCTCAATCTTGCCTAATACTTTAAGTGGTAAAATTTCATTTACTACAGTCAGTTTTTTGTGTAATTTAAAATGCAGTTTGCCAGGGGGATGTCTGTCGAAGCACTCAGCAACTCACCTGCTGACCTTTGGTAGCTGAATGTCTGGCAAATAGAACCCCAAAAAAAGCGTGCTGATAAATTTATGTTGAATACCTCCTGCGTAGAAAGACCAGTCCAACCCCTCTCCGAGGCTGACCTAGGAGAACTTTGTTTAGACTCTACTCTCCAAGAATTGTCGCTTTACGATTTTCAGGTAGAAGCTACGGATTGGGGAATGCGAATTTCTCAGATGTTAGAAGCTAATCCGCTGTTACCGGGAGTCATTGTCACCCATCAAGGTGAATTTGCCGGTATGATTTCCCGGCGGAGATTTTTAGAATTTATCAGCCGTCCTTTTGGGCGAGAATTATTTTTAAAGCGACCGGTGAGGGCTTTGTACCGCTTTGCCGAAACTGAGAGTTTAATTTTTCCCAGCAATACTTTAATCGTGGATGCAGCCAGGAAGTCGCTGCTGCGATCGAAAGAACTGCTTTACGAACCGATTGTGGTGCAAGTGTCGCCTCAAACTTATACTTTGCTAGACGTACACGAACTGTTAGTAGCCCAATCCAACATTCACGAACTAGCGACAAAATTGCTGAGGCAGCAAACTCAATCTCAACTAATTCAAACCGAAAAACTAGCGAGTTTGGGACAGATGGTAGCTGGAGTCGCCCACGAAATTAGAAATCCCGTCACCTGCATCAGCGGAAATATCGGCTTTTTGTCCAACTACTCGAAAGACATCATGGAGTTGCTGTCTGCTTACGAAGAGATTGTGGGTGAAAGCGAAAAAATTGACAAACTCAAAAAAAATATAGAATTTGATTTTTTGCAAGAAGATTGGGTGGAAATTCTCAAAAGTATGAAAGTTTCATCGCAGAGGCTGACCGAACTTGTCACCAGCCTGCACACATTTTCTCACATGGACGAAGCCCACTTGAAGCAAGCTAACATCCACGAATGTATTGACAGTACGCTGCTAATTATGAAAAACCGTCTGAAGTACGGGTTTAAAGTAGTTAAAAACTATGGAGATTTGCCTTTGGTCAAGTGTTACTCTGGTCAGTTGAGCCAGGTATTTATGAATATCATCAGCAATGCGATCGACGCTTTGGAAGAGGTAAAAGCAGAAAAAGATTTTATGTCTGCGATTACTATTGAAACCGAGGTAATAGACAGTTGTGACGGCGACTGCGTGAATTCGGAATTAATTCAAAATTATGTTAGGGGCGATGGCGTCGGGCCCCGCAAGCTACGACCAAATGCCAAACAGCTACTATCCGCCAGCCAAAACGGCGACTTCTGCCCAGAAGCAGCGGAAAAAAATCAAAATAACGCTTGGATAGCCATCCGAATTGCCGATAACGGGCCGGGAATTCCGCCAGAAATTCAGCGGCGGATTTTTGAGACATTTTTCACTACTAAACCCGCCGGGAAAGGTACCGGTTTGGGTTTGGCAATTACCCATCAAATTGTTACGGAAAAGCATAAAGGCAAGTTGAATTTGCATTCTACGCCCGGTACGGGTACTGAATTTGAAATTTTGTTGCCATTGATTTGAAGCAATAAGTCATATCAAATCTGTTAGCATCGGAATTATTCCTATGTCTCTTCTCTTTATCTGCGTGAATCTGCGTCAATCCCTTGTCATCTGCGCTTGCTGAAGTTCTCTTTTTTTAACCGCAGATGGGGGCAGATTAACACGGATTAACGCAGATGAATCCAATCGAGTCCGGTGGCAGCATTGGTGATTGTTGACTAATGACTAATGACTGCTGACTGCTGACTCTTTTTAAGCTCTTAGCTGCACTGGCATCACCAAGAATGTAGCATTGACTCCACCCAATGGCTGAAAAATTACAGGAGCAAGAGCACCGTTTAATTGCAGTTGAATTTCGGGGGATTGAGCAGTTTTCAAAATGTCTATTAAGTATTTCACGTTGAAAGCAATATCGATGCTATCTCCCGAAATCTGTGCGGGCATTGACTCTTTGCCGCAGCCGACATCTTTAGCATCTACCGACAAAGTGATTTCCTGATTTTCCTCGTCGATGCTGCATTTGAGAATATTATTTTTTTGGTCTGCAAAAACGGCTATTCTTTCTACGGCTGCTAAGAACGATCGCCTTTCTAAGGTAATTTGCCGCTCAAAAGACGGCGGAATTAACTGCCGGTATGCGGGATATTGCCCTTCCAAGGTGCGGGTTGTCAGCCGCTGGTCTGCCCATTCAAACACTACTTGACCGTGTTCAAAATGCAGGGTGACAGGTTCAGTCCACTGCCGCATCACCAGCATTCTTTCTACTTCGCGCAATGCTTTAGCGGGGACTGTCACCTCAAATTCTTCTTGGGTTTCTTCGCCTTCAGCTTTTTCGTTGGCAGTTTGAACTACTGCCAATCTGTGGCCGTCTGTAGCTGCAAATTCCAGGCAATCTTGCAATACCTTTAAATGCACGCCTGCAAGTACCTGTTTTGCCTCGTCGGGGCTTGTCGCAAATAAAGTTCCTTTGAGTCCTTCTATCAAGGCTTCCGGCGGCAATTTGAGGATTGTTCCGGCTTCTATTGCAGGCAATTCTGGGAATTCTTCCGGGCCCATGCCTCTAACTTGGTAGCTGCCAGAAGTGCAAGTGAGATATGCTACGGTGTCTCCCGCTTCGTCTTCTAGAGTAATTTCTCCATCTGGGAGTCTCGAAACAATATCGTTGAGTAATTTAGCGGGTATGGTAAAACTGCCACCGCCAGTCACTTCTGCTGCGAAGCTGGTACGAATGCCTAAACTGAGATCGAAAGCTGTCAAGCTAACCCGCTGATTTTCCTCATCCGCGACTAAGAGCACGTTGGCTAGTACCGGATGTGTCGGGCGGGAGGGAACGGCCCGACTTACCAACGAGAGGTTGGCGTTGAGGTCACTTTGGGTGCAAACCAATTTCATTGTAGGAAGGTTAATTAACCGGATTTGAAACAGAAACAAATGGTATCACAGAAAGCCGGCGGGTCGGTTTTTCTGTGTGTAGGGCTTAAGCATGGGGCTAGAAACCGGGTTTCTCAGCAAAATTTTGCCTGTAAAAACGAGAAATCTTCCAAGAAACCCGGTTTCTGAGGTTAGCGGGCGTCGCGAATTATGTGTTTTGGGTGTGCAGGGATCGCTAGTATTTTTTAATTTATGGAATTATTTTTGTATCGATCGCCCTGTGGAAACTGTGGAAAAAAAAGCTAACTGCTTGCTGGGCGTCACTTATAGGTAATAAATACCTGTGGAAAACTTGTGGAAAAACTGGTGAGGTCGATCGCCTTTTTTTGTGCAAAAGCTGTTTCGGGCGATCGAGTAAAGTTTTCCACAAACAGAGGGCCCATTTTCCACAGTTTTTTCCACAGGCAATATCGAATCCGGTGGCATCGAAAGTGTGGGTTTGTTTGCGCTCACCCCGTCTGCACCGGTGCGTCGCTCAAAGATTGTGGATACTATTTAAGATTTAAGGGTGGCGACGCACCCTACGATACTGAAAACAGTGATTGTAGGGTGCGTCAGCCGGCTGAATATTTTGACAGCAGAGTGAGAATATTTCCGGCTGACGCACCCTACGCCATGAGTGAATGCGTGAAAAGAGGTTCAAGTTTTGCGGCTGACAACGTTAATTCGATCGCTCAACTGACGCAAAGTTTGAGCCAAATTCGGGTCAGTGTTCCGCAACTGAGCAATTTTGTCGCAACTGTAAAGCACTGTCGTGTGATCTTTGCCGCCGAAGACTTCGCCAACTTTCGGCAAACTCAAACCAGTATGCTGCCGAATTAAATACATCCCTATTTGACGGGCGAGACTAATTTCTCGCCTCCGGGAAATGCCTTTCAAATCTTCAACAGAAACATCAAACGCCTCGGCCACAACTGCAATTACTGCATCGGGAGTCGCCTCTACGCTTTCAGTTTGCGGGTTCAAAACAGGGGTGATATTCTCCACAGTCATCGGCAAACCGGTAATTGAAAGATATGCTACCGCCCGAATCAAAGCACCTTCTAATTCCCGAACGTTGGAAGTGTAACTAGAAGCAATGTATTCAATGACATCTCGCGGCAACCGCATATTTTCATACTCGGCTTTTTTCTGCAAAATTGCCATCCGAGTTTCCAAGTCTGGCAATTGAATGTCGGCAATTAATCCCATCGAAAATCGGGAACACAAACGCTCTTGCAGGCGGGGGATTTGCTGCGGCGGGCGATCGGAAGCTAAAACTACTTGGTTTCCGGCTTCGTGCAGAGTATTAAAAGTGTGAAAAAATTCTTCTTGAGTGTATTCTTTGCCTTCAATAAATTGGATATCATCTATTAATAAAACATCGGCGGCTCGATAATGGTCGCGGAAAGTTTGCATACTGTCTTTGCGAATGGCGGCGATTAAATCGTTAGTAAATTTCTCAGTAGAAACGTAAAAAATCTTGGCGTTGGGGTCAATTTCCAAGCGATAATGACCGATCGCCTGCATCAAATGAGTTTTGCCCAAACCGACGCCACCGCACAAAAATAGGGGATTGAATTCTCTGCCCGGAGACTCGGCTACCGCGAGGGAGGCCGCGTGAGCCATGCGGTTGTTGGAACCTACGACAAAGCGGGAAAATACGTATTTCGGGTTTAAATTGGCGGGTTTGGGGGGGTGAAGCGAGTGGCTTTCCGGGATATCGGCGATGGGGGAGGGCCAAATCATGGCGGAGTCGCTGCTGCCGCCTGTTTCGTTTCCTCCGGCAATTGTCAAGTAAATGTCTACGGGATAGCCGAGAATTTCTTCGACTGCATCGGCAATGGTTTTGACGTAATATTTTTGCAACCAATTGCGAGCAAAGGGGTTGGGGGCGCTGACGATCAAACAGTTATTTTCGAGTTGTTCGGCGCGGGCAGTTTTGATCCACGTCTCAAAGCTAGGTCTGCTCAGTTGTACCTGGAGACGTTCAAGTATCTGATTCCACAGACTTTCGAGGGGAATGTCCACTGCTTACCTCTGCCGATCGGCATTCAAGATATTAATTCTACTCTAGAGAGTTTAGTTCTCAGATGCTAAAGTTTAAGGGAGTCTGCCGATTGCCCAAAAATTTGGCGGCTCTGCAGTCCAAACCAGGTATCGGGAAGCTGCTCAGGAAATATTTAGATTTGGCAGGAAAGCCTTAAAACATGGCAATGAAGAGTTCTACTGGCAAATTTTGGAAGCAACCGGCAATTTACATATTGCTGCTGGTAACGGGAGCCGGGGCCGCCATGTTGGGCGATCGTCTGACGGTTTCTCAATTTCGTGCAAATTCTGGCGATTCGGGACAAAGGGCGCTAGAACCGAAATTGCAACTGCCTCCCAATACAAAGGATGAAGCTAGGAAAGTCTTGCCGCCGGTTCCCTTGTCGGGGGACGCGGCTAATGTGAATTTTATTGTGGCTGCGGTGGCAAAAGTTGGCCCGGCAGTGGTTCGGATCGATGCTTCGCGCCTGGTGAGACCGGGAAATAGAAGGCTGTCGCCGGAAGATTTTTTTGGCATAGAACCGAATTCGGGCGGTCGGGGCGGGATCGAACGGGGCACTGGTTCGGGTTTTGTCATCGGGGCTGACGGCGTGATTCTCACTAACGCTCACGTTGTAGAGGGGGCAGATACGGTAAATGTAACTCTCAAGGACGGCCGCAGCTTTCAGGGGCGCGTGTTGGGGGCGGATAAGGTGACGGATGTGGCTGTGGTGAAGATTGAGGCGAATAATGTGCCTGTGGTGGCGATCGGCAATTCGGATAAGCTGTTGTCTGGGGAATGGGCGATCGCGATCGGCAATCCTTTGGGTTTGGACAATTCGGTAACTGCGGGGATTATTAGCGCTACGGGGCGATCGAGTACCGATGTGGGCGTACCCGACAAGCGGGTCGGTTTTATTCAAACAGACGCTGCAATTAATCCGGGAAATTCCGGCGGCCCGCTGCTGAATGCTTCGGGCGAAGTTATTGGCATGAATACGGCAATTATTCAAGGTGCTCAAGGATTGGGGTTTGCGATTCCCATTCAGGCCGCGCAACAGGTAGCGAAGGAACTGATTACGACGGGGAAAGTCGAACACGCTTATTTAGGCATTGAAATGGCGACGCTGAATCCAGAGGTTAAGCAGCAAATTAACAGCAATGCTACCAGCAGCCTGCGAGTTGCAGTCGATCGGGGTGTGGCTATTGTTAGCGTTGTTCCTAATTCTCCCGCAGCAGCAGCAGGTTTGCGGGCTGGAGATGTGATTCAAAAAATTAACAATCAGCCGATTATTCAGTCGGAAGCTGTTCAGGATTTCGTGCAAAATGCTAAGGTTGGCGGTCTGTTGCAAATGGAAATCAACCGCAACGGGCAAATAGTTAATTTGACTGTTAAAACGGGAAGTTTGCCGGTTCAAAAAGTTGGATAAGAAGGAAAGCACGACACGGATTTTGACACGGATACACGGATTAATTATTGAGTGAGTAAGTTAGATTTTGTTCCTCCACCCAACCGACAAAACTGTAACAACAAATAACCAATAACAGATAATCAATAACTATGGCAGAAATATTACAAATCTCACAATTAGGAAATCCTGTACTGCGCCGCCCGTCGCAAGTTGTCGAGAATATTAAGGACGATCGCGTTCAACAGTTGATTGACAGCTTAATCTTGACCGTACAGCAGGCAAACGGAGTAGGGATTGCCGCCCCTCAAGCGGCTAAGTCCGATCGCCTGTTCATCGTCGCATCTCGCCCCAACCTGCGGTATCCCCAAGCACCCCACATGGAACCCACAGCGATGATTAATCCCCGGATTGTGGCTGCGTCAACAGAGACAGTCAAAGACTGGGAAGGCTGTTTGAGCATTCCGGGGATTCGGGGATTGGTGCCGAGAAGTAGGGCGATCGAGATAGAATACACCAGTAGAGACGGCAAACTCCACCGACAAGAATTGACAGACTTTGTGGCCAGAATTTTTCAACACGAACACGACCATTTAGATGGAATCGTGTTTTTAGACAGAGTGGAAAATACCCAAGAGATCGTCACCGAAGATGAGTACCAAAAGCAAATTGTCAACCTGCTGTAGCCGCAAGCATTCAGGGTACAAAGCCCCCGAATTTATTCGCGGGCTCAATTCTTCAATTATCCAATCGAAAATCCAAAATCGAAAATCCAAAATCGATAGATGAGTACCAGCAGCAATTTGTCAAGCTGCTTTAACCAAAAGCATCCAGCGTACAAGCCCCCGGATTTATCCGCAGGGTCAATTCTTCAATTATCCAATCTAAAATCTAAAATCTAAAATCTAAAATCGATAGATGAGTACCAAAAGCAAATTGTCAACTTACTATAACACTTGATATAATTGCTAGTAGTAACTAAGAGTGATGTTGTGAATAGGAGGGCGAATGTCTATTAATTTGGAAAAAGGCGGGAGAATCAATCTCTCTAAAGAAGCACCGGGGTTGAAAAATGCCGGGATTGGTTTGGGATGGGATATCAACGCTACAGACACAGGCGCAGCGTTTGACTTAGATGCTTCCGTCTTTATGTTGGGGGCTACTGGCAAAATTCCCGGCGAAAAATACTTTGTTTTCTACAACAACAACCAGTCGCCGGACACTTCTGTAATACATCTGGGAGATAGCAGAACCGGAGAAGGATTTGGCGATGATGAAACCGTTACAGTCGATTTAACCAAAGTCGATCCGGCGGTGCAAGAAATTGTGTTTGTGGTAACTATCCACGAAGCAGAATCGAGAAGGCAAAACTTCGGTCAAGTGCGGAATGCTTTTATCAGGATTTACGACACTACTACGAACACAGAGGTAACGAAGTACGATTTGGACGAGGATTTTTCTAGGGAGACAGCGGTAGAGTTTGGCAGACTTTACAAGAAAGACGGCGAGTGGAGGTTCCAAGCTGTAGGACAAGGCTACAATTCCGGCTTGCAAAGCTTTGTAGATAAGTATGCCTGATAAAAGGTCGTTAGCGAAGCCCTCGAAGAGGATCGCTCCTATCTAAATAAATCGAGGGGAAATTCGGAAGCAGGAATGTTTCCCTCGATTTTAAGCCAGACTCATGAGGTGATAAACCAGATGGGAATTCAATTAAATAAGGGCGAAAGATTTAATCTTTCTAAAACATCTCCAAATTTAACAAAAGTTGCGATCGCCCTGGGGTGGGAAGTAGCAACTGAACTAAATTTGTCGAACTCAAACCAGCAAAGCTGCGATATCGATGCGTCGGTTTTTGCATTAGGTTCGGACGGCAAAATCCCCGATGAAAGATACTTTGTATTTTACAATAACTCGCAGTCGCCGGACGGAGCGATCGCCCATTCGGGAGACAATCAAACTGGTCAAACTCAAGGAGATGACGAGACAATTTATGTAGACTTAGGAAAAGTAACGGCTGCGGTTGAGGAAATGGTTTTTGCGGTCACGATTCACGACGCACAAGCTAAACATCAAAATTTCAGCCAAATCAGAAATGCTTTTATCCGATTGTACGATCGCGAAACCGGCAGCGAACTAGCGCGGTATGATTTAACAGAAGCTTTTTCTGAAGAAACAGCAGTCGAGTTTGGACGGTTGTATAAAAAAGATGCAGCTTGGAGATTTCAGGCCGTAGGACAAGGATATAAAGCAGGGTTGCAGAGTTTTGTTGACAAGTATCATTCAGAGATTAAACCGCAAGAGAAACCTGCACAACCTACAGTAGAACTGCCTAGATTACCAGTTATTGAAGATAGCCACAAAAGTCAGAAAGCTATAGAATTAGACAAAAAGCTTCAGGAGAAAGCGCCGCACATTTTCAATCTTGCTAAGAAAGCAGATATCTCGCTAAAAAAGGCAAATCTCACCAATCACGATGCTCAAGTAGCACTTTGCCTCGATATTTCTGGTTCCATGTCTTCCCTATACAGTTCAGGAAAAATTCAGCGTTTGGCAGAAAAGATTTTGGCTTTGGGATGTCGGTTTGATGACAACGGATCGATCGACATATTTCTGTTTGGAGTCAACCCCCACAATCCCGGTGAAATGTCGATCGACAATTTCTCAAACTTCATCCACCATATACTGCAACAGTATCCTTTAGAACCAGGTACTTACTACGGTAAAGTGATGAAGGAAATTAGAAACTTCTATTTTCCTGACTGTCGCGGTAGCAGGCGCTACGCAGCTATTACAGCCGATCGACCTGTCTACGTGATGTTTGTAACGGATGGAGAAACTGCGGACGAATCGGAAAGCCAGCAGCAGCTACAATGGTCGTCCCACGAACCGATATTTTGGCAGTTTATGGCGATCGGCAAGTCGCAGAAGGATGTCAAAAGTAAGGGAGTTCGAGGGTGGTTAGCAAGAGCCGCAGCGAGCGATTTTAGCTTTTTAGAGCAGCTTGACCAAATGGGATCTCGTTACCTAGACAACGCAGATTTCTTCAGTTTAGAAGACCCGGAACATATTGCCGATGAGGAATTATACGATTTGTTGACAGCAGAATATCCGCATTGGGTAAAATCAGCACGAATCAAAAATCTCTTACCCTAGAAACAGCTTTTGCAGGCAAACAAAATGCTAGCTTAGGGCAATCATTCAACTTCACAATAAACCTTACACAATCACAAAACTATGGCTATCAACTTGACAAAAGGACAATCGATCGTTCTCAGCAAAAGCGAATACGACTTATCCCGACTGACAATGGGTTTGGGCTGGGATGTAGCGAAAGCTAAAAAAAGTATCTTTGGCAGAAGCGGTGCAAATTTTGACTTAGATTCCTACGCCCTGCTGCTGGGGGAAAATGGCAAATTAAAGAACTACAAAGAGGATGTAATTTATTATTCTCATTTGGAGTCAAAAGACAAAACAGTTGTTCACTCAGGGGACAATCTCACGGGCGAGGGAGAGGGAGACGACGAACAAATATTGGTGAAATTGAGTTCTTTGCCAGCACAATATCACAAAATAATTTTGGGCGTGAATATTTACGATGGGAAAGAGAGAAAACAGCATTTTGGCCTGGTAGAAAATGCTTTCGTCAGGGCGGTAGATGGCGCCGGGAAAGAAATAGCTCGCTATCGCTTGTCAAATGACCCATCTTATGAAGGAAAATTAAATATGTTGATGGGAGAAGTCTATCGAGAAGGCGGCGAGTGGAAATTTAAGGCTTTGGGAAATCCTTTGGCTGAAGATTTGAACGGTGTTGTCGGTTCATTTATGCGGTGATGTTAAATTATTGAAACAGATGCTTGTAGGGGCGGGTTCACCCAAAATACCTGTCAATAATTGACAATCTATATAAACCCGCCCCCACCCTACCAGCCATCAAAATGCACATTATAAACCCGCCCCCACCCTACCAGCCATCAAAATGCACATTTTCCGCATTCAATAAACATCAAGGTTGATGTAGGTTATTTGTGGGGTGGGGGCGGGTTTATAGAGACTGTTTGTTTGAGTTAGATATTGTTTGTAAAACCCGCCCCTACAATATTTTACGAATCTTTGACCGGCCGCATTGTCGGGAACATGACGGCATCTCGGATGCTTTGAGTATTAGTTAAAAGCATCACCAATCTGTCAACACCGATACCCATTCCCGCACAATTAGGCATTCCCAAAGATAGCGCTTGAATAAAGTCTTCATCCATTGGATGCGCTTCGTCATCGCCCGCATTTTTCTGCGCCAACTGTTCCTCAAACCGCTTTCTTTGCTCTTTCGGATCGTTCAATTCTGAAAATCCGTTCGAGTATTCTGTACCGTTGATAAAGAGCTCGAAACGTTCTACAAATCCCGGCTTGCTGCGATGTCCTTTTGCTAAAGGACTGACTTCGACAGGATAGTCGATGATGAATGTAGGTTGAATTAGTTTGGGAACAACTAATTTGTCAAAAACTGCGTACAGCACGTAGCCTAAACTTTGTTGTTCTAACTTAGACAGGTGCAATTCTAGCTTGGTTGCAGAGGATCTCGCACTTTCCAAATCCAAACTGTCAAAATCCAGCCCAAACTCGTCTCTGACAGCTTCTACCATCGTTTTCACTTGCCAGTGTTTGCCCTTGAAACCGGGATACTTTTCGCTGTAGTCGAACTTGCGTTCTAAACTAATCGTTTCTCCCTGATTTTCAATTTCTTTGACATCCCCAAATACCGCCGCCGCTGCGAAACATATCACGTCTTCGACAACTCCTAAAATGTCGAAAACATCGGCATAAGCTTGGTAAACTTCTAAAGAGGTAAACTCTGGATTGTGGGTGCTGTCAATTCCCTCATTCCTAAATGCTTTTCCTAGTTCAAATACTCGCTCGAAACCGCCGCAAATTGCTCTTTTTAAGAACAGTTCTGGAGCCACTCGCAAATACAAATCCACCTCTAAAGCATTGTGGTGAGTGATGAATGGCTTAGCAGCAGCACCGCCGTAAATAGCTTGCAGTGTCGGGGTTTCTATTTCGTAAAAATTGGCTTGCCAGAGATAGGAACGGATGCTTTGAACGATGCGGCTTCGCAGCATAAAACGGTTGAGCGCATCTTGGTTGCTTGCCAAATCCATTTCGCGGTGACGGCGGCAAACTTCGGGGTCGTTAATTCCGTAATAAGAATCGGGAAATTGAATAGTAGCTTTTGATAAAAGCTTTAATTCCCTCACTAAAATAGAAAGTTCTCCCCTGGGGGTGCGGCAGCCGATACCTTCGACGCCGACAAAATCTCCGACATCGAGCAATTTTTTAATTTGTTCAAAGCTCAAACCGACTTCGCCGGTGACGATTGCTTTCTCGATTTTGAGTTGAATTTTGTCTGTGGCGTCTTTTAAATCGATGAAACCAATTTTGCCGCTGTCTCGCTTGGAAGTGATGCGGCCTGCTAATCGCAGGGGAATTTCTTCGGGGTCGCTTTCTCCGTTTTGGAGTTCTTTTCCCGGCTGACTAAATATTTCGCGAACTTGCTTGGCTGTGTGCGATCGCGCGTAGGATTCACTGGGATACGGTTCTATGCCTTGCGATCGCAGTTCGTCTACTTTTTGACTGCGGACTTCGGCTTCACTGAGAGTCATTAGTTATTGCCTGATTAAAATTACAAATATCTGACATCTTGCACTATTCTGGCGATCGTGCGATCGAGCGTTGCTCAAATCAACGCCCCACAAGAAAATTCACTCTTTGTGGAACAGGCAAGATGCCTGTTCCTGACAAAGCTGCAAGATGTCAGAAACACCAAACTCTATCATAACTGGGCGGCTTTGAGAGCCAATTTGCCAAATAATAAGTTACATCCTCTCGTAGCCCGATCGCACAGATCCGCACTCGCCCCAGAAATATCTCCGATAAAAATTTGCGATCGACTGCACAAAGCGACCGAAACATTAAAAAATTAAGTTGTCTGTCGATCGCAACAGGTGAGATGATATGTAGTGCAGCCTCACGGCAGTTCCATAGAAACTGAACAACAGAAACGCGAGCGATCGAACTCGGCTCATCGCACCTCTGTCAGAATCGACCACACACACTCTCTCTCTTAACATATAAAAACCAGAATTATGGCTGTTGCAACCCAATCACTCGAAGAACTCTGCATCAACTCTATTCGCTTTTTGGCCATCGATGCGGTAGAAAAAGCAAAATCAGGACACCCGGGACTGCCGATGGGCGCTGCCCCTATGGCCTTTGTGCTGTGGGATCGGTTCATGCGGTTCAACCCCAAAAACCCCAAGTGGTTTAATCGCGATCGCTTCGTCCTCTCCGCCGGCCACGGCTGTATGCTGCAGTACGCCCTCATGTACTTGACCGGCTACGATAGCGTCACCCTCGACGACATCAAGCAATTCCGCCAGTGGGAATCCAAAACCCCCGGACACCCTGAAAACTTCGTTACCGAAGGCGTAGAAGTTACCACAGGCCCCCTCGGACAAGGAATTGCTAATGCCGTCGGTTTGGCCATGGCAGAAGCTCACCTCGCTGCTAAGTTTAACAAGCCCGACCACACCATTGTTGACCACTACACCTATGTCATCATGGGTGACGGCTGCCACATGGAAGGCATTTCTGGGGAAGCTTGTTCTTTGGCCGGACACCTCGGACTCGGCAAATTAATTGCCTTGTACGATGACAATCACATTTCTATTGAAGGCGACACCAGCTTGGCCTTTACTGAAGATGTGGGCAAGCGTTTTGAAGCTTACAACTGGCACGTTATTACAGTAGACAATACCGCTCTAGACGAAGATACTAACCTAGAAGCAGTTCACAAAGCTATTGAAGAAGCCAAAAAAGTCACGGACAAACCGTCCATGATTAAAGTCCGCACTATCATTGGTTACGGTTCTCCAAACAAGCGCAATTCTTACAGTTCTCACGGTGCTGCTTTGGGTACTGATGAAGTGAAAGCAACTCGCGATTTCTTGAAGTGGGAACACGCACCGTTTGAGATTCCTGATGATGCTTTGTCACACTTCCGCAAAGCAGTCGATCGCGGTGCTCAAGCTGAGCAAGAATGGCAGAAAGCTTTTGATGCTTATAAAGCAGCCTATCCTGCTGAAGCTGCAGAATATGAGCGCAGCGTTGCTGGCAAACTTCCTGAAGGTTGGGATAAAGTTTTGCCGACCTACAAGCCGGAAGATAAGGCAGATTCGACTCGGAATCATTCTGGAAAATGTTTGAATGCTTTGGCAAGTGTGTTACCTGAATTGATCGGCGGTTCCGCTGACTTGGCATCTTCTAACATGACTTTGCTCAAGGGTGAAAAAGACTTCCAAAAAGGTCAATACGAAGGACGTAACCTGCGCTTTGGTGTGCGGGAACATGGCATGGGTGCGATCGCCAACGGTATGCTGTTGCACGGCGGTTTAATTCCTTACTGCGCCACTTTCTTGGTATTTGCTGACTATATGCGGGGAGCAATTCGCCTCTCTGCACTCTCGGAAGCTGGAGTTATTTATGTAATGACTCACGACTCCGTAGCTTTGGGCGAAGACGGCCCCACTCACCAACCCGTGGAAACCATCGCTTCTCTGCGCGTAATTCCCGATTTGTTGGTAATGCGCCCTGCGGATGGTAATGAAACATCCGGCGCTTACAAAGTGGCAGTTGAAAGCCGCACTCGCCCAACTTTAATGGCTTTGTCGCGCCAAAATCTGCCCAACTTGGCTGGAAGTTCGATCGAAGGAACAGCCAAAGGCGCTTACATTTTGTCCGACGACGGCGGCACTCCCGACATCATTTTAATCGGCACCGGCGGCGAAACCTACCTCTGCGTTGATGCCGCTGAAAAATTGCGCGCCGCAGGTAATAAAGTGCGCGTAGTTTCGATGCCTTGCTGGGAATTGTTTGACTTACAAGATGCCGCTTACCGCGAATCTGTACTGCCGAAAGCTGTTACTAAGCGGTTGGCCGTTGAAGCAGGTTCTAGCTTCGGCTGGGGACGTTATTTGGGCTCTGAAGGCGATAGCCTCAGTATTGACAGATTCGGCGCTTCTGCACCGGGCCCCGTTGCTTTAGAAAAGTTTGGCTACACCGTTGATAATGTGGTAGCTAAGGCTCAGGCGCTGTTGGGCTAATAGCAGCAGCATAATTTTTGATGGGGCGGGCTTCGGGCTCGCCCCATTTTTTATAGCAGAAGGAAGTTCGGCAACGGATTCGCTTTTTTCGGATGTAACAGATGTAACGGATGGATGGAAGAAGGCTTTAGTTATTTAGAAGATAAGGAAGAAACAAGGAAAAGCTAAAATCCTAAAATCTCAAATCGGCATATAGCAATCCTTGCAGGAGTCGTAAATTTTTTACCCCACCCCAACCCTCCTCGAACCCAAGGGGAGGAAGTAAGAAATTTACAAATAATTTAGGATTGGGATATAGGGTTTTACTTCGTCATACCTCACATCTTGCACCATTGCCAGGAACAGGCAAGATGCCTGTTCCACAAGAGATGAATTTTCTTGTGGAACAGGCATCTTGCCTGTTCATCAAAGGATTGAGAATAGTGCAACATATGAGTTATTCCCAACCTAGAGCTCGCTACTGCTTGCGAATCATTGAGAATTGCTATATTAAGACTTACGGAAGAAAAACCAGTTTCTACCACAATATTCGGTTTGGCAACGAGACCTTTATGAAGAAACCGGGTTTTTAGCCCCCCGTGCCTCCCGAACTGTATATTTCAGAGAGTTAAGATAAGTTATAAGTTATTGCGTTAAATTACTCCTTCCCCATTTGCCATGCCGTTTATGATTTGGAATTTTTTAAATCAGTTGTTATTCACCGGCAATTATATTCCTCAAGGCTACTGTTACCTTTGGCAGCGAGAGCTAGTCGCGCTCCACATAGTTTCAGACTCTATAATTGCCCTAGCCTACTATTCAATACCGCTATCCCTAATTTATTTTATCTTTCAGCGAAAAGACTTGCCTTTTCGCAATATCTTTTGGCTGTTTGCAGCCTTTATTATCTCCGGCGGCACTACTCATATAATGGAAGTTTGGACGCTTTGGCATCCTGTTTATTGGGTTTCTGGCATTCTAAAAATTATTACCGCCGCGATTTCTGGTTACACCGCTTTTGCATTAATTCCTTTCGTTCCCCAAGCATTAACTCTCCTGAGTCCAACTCAATTAGGGATGCTCGATTCAATACTGCAAAAAGAAATAATTGAACGCCGAGAAACGGAAGCTCGCTATCAAACTTTAACTGAAGCTTCGCCGGTAGGAATATTTTATGCAGATGCTGGAGGAGACTGCTTGTATGTCAACGAGCGCTGGTGTCAAATTTCGGGAGTAACCTGTGATGAAGCTTTGGGCAAAGGGTGGTTGCAAGGCATTCATCCAGACGATCGCGATCGGGTTTTTTCTGAATGGTATAGCGCCGCGCAGGAGAAATTGCCGTTTAAATCTGAGTACCGCTTTCAAGGCATTAATCACCCTCAAATCAGTTGGGTATTCGGTCAATCTGTCGGTCAAATCGGAGAAAATGGGGAGGTTAAAAGTTATGTGTGTACTATTACTGATATTACAGAACGCAAGCAGATAGAAGAGGAAAATCGACGGCTCAATGAAACTCTGGAGCATCGAGTTGCTGAGCGCACTGCTCAAATCGAAATTTCTAACCACCAATTGCAAAAAGAAATAGCTTACCGCGAAAAAATTGCGCTCACTTTGTTGGAATTGACGCAACTGCAAAATGCAATTCTTAATAGCGCTAACTACACAATTATTTCTACTGATTCCGACGGCACAATTAAAACATTTAATCGGGCGGCAGAGCAACTTTTAGGTTATTCGCTAGAAGAAGTAGTCGGGAAAGTCACCATAGCAATAATTCACGAGCCTCTGGAGGTCGCTCAAAGAGCTGAAGTTCTTTCTCAAGAATTGGGAGTGAAAATAGAGCCGGGAATTCAAGTATTATTTACCTTGCCGTGCCGGGAAATAGCGGACGAAAATGAATGGACTTATATTCGCAAAGATGGTTCGCGGTTTCCGGTACTGCTGTCGGTGACTGCTTTATTTGATAGTAGCGGAAATATTAACGGTTTTTTGGGTATCGGTCAGGATATTAGCGATCGCAAACAAGCTGAAAAAGAGCTGCGTGACCTCACAAATGCCATGCAAAACACGGTGGAAGGCATTTCGCGGCTGGATATTGAGGGGCGCTACGTGAAGGTTAACCGAGCTTACGCTCATAAATGCGGTTACGAACCGGAACAAATGCTTGGCATGAAATGGCAGAGCACCGTACATCCGGGCGATGTTGAGATGATGCTCTCAGCTTATCAGGAAATGCTAATTTCTGGCAAAGTAGAAGTTGAAGCTAGAGGAGTCCGAAAAAATCGCTCGTTTTTTTATAAGCAATTAACGATGGTAAAAGCTTGCGACGCACAAGGGATATTTAACGGTCACCACTGTTTTATGAAAGATATCACTGAGCGCAAACTAACTGAAACTGCTTTGCTGGAAAGCGAATTTAAGTACAGGCAAATAGTTGAATTAGCAGAAGAAGGTATTTGGGTAATTGACAGAAATGGTCTCACGAATTACGTAAACCACGCAATGGCGCGAATGCTAGGTTATAGTGAATTAGAAATGTTCGGTCGGTCACTTTTTGAGTTCATGGACGAATCGGAAAAAGAAAAAGCTCTCGATCGTATCGAGCGACGCAAGCAAGGTATTGGCGATCGACACGAATTTAAATTCAAAAGCAAGGACGGCAAAGATATTTGGACTCATATGTCTACCAGTCCAGTCATGGACTCCCAGGATAATCTGCTGTCTTGTTGCGCCTTGGTTTACAACATTACAAGCCGCAAAGAAGCAGAGCAGCAAATGCTGCAACTGACAGAAGATTTGAAGCGTTCCAACGAGGAATTAGAACAATTTGCTTATGTGGCTTCCCACGATTTGCAAGAACCGCTCCGAGCCGTTACCAGTTACACTCAATTGCTTGCCCAGCGCTATCAAGGAAATTTGGACGATCGCGCAGATAAATATATTAATTATATTGTCGATGGCGCTACCAGAATGCAGCAGTTAATTAACGATTTGTTGGCGTATTCGCGCCTGGGAACGAGGGGTCAGGAGTTTGAGCAGGCGGACTGCAACGCTGTGGTTAAGCAAACTATGTGCAATTTGCAAATTGCGATCGCCGAAACAAAAGCTGCAATCACCTGCGACGCGATGCCAACGGTGATGGCAGATGAATCTCAACTGGTGCAATTATTCCAAAATTTGGTCGCCAACAGCATCAAATTTTGTCGCCAAGATATCCCGTTGATTCATATCGCGGCCCGCAGGCAAGAAAGCGAATGGGTGTTCAGCGTCCGCGATAACGGCATTGGCATCGATCCGCAGTATGCAGATCGCATTTTTATCATTTTTGCGCGCCTGCACGGACGCCGCCAATATTCCGGTACTGGTATAGGTTTGGCGATGTGCAAGCGCATTGTTGAACGCCACGGCGGTCGGATCTGGGTGGAATCTCAGGAGGGAAAAGGAGCGACTTTTTACTTCACTATTCCTATAATTAGTACCTGAAGCCTCAAAATTCAATTGTGTTTTTATACTTTAAAGGATACGCCGGTTATGAGCGATCGAAGCACTGTTAGACCTATAGAGATTCTGCTGATTGAGGATTCTCCCAGCGATGCCGATTTGGCAATAGAAGTCCTCAGTCAGGGTAAAATATTGAATAACTTGCATTTTGTGGAGGATGGAGTCGAAGCAATCAAGTTTTTGCGCCGAAAAGAACCCTATCTCAGGGTACCTCGTCCCGATTTGATTTTGCTCGATTTGCATCTGCCGAAAAAAAGCGGTATTGAAGTGCTAGAAGAAATTAAAACTGACCCAAAGTTAAAATTAATTCCTGTAGTGATTCTCAGCACTTCAGCAGCTCCCGAAGATATTTTTAAGTCATACTCCCTCCACGCCAACTGTTACATAACAAAACCGGTAGACTTCGTTGAATTTACTAAAGTAGTAAGGTTAATCGAGGAATTCTGGCTGGCAGTCGTCAAACTTCCTCTAAATTAAACGAACAGATGCTTTGCTTATGAGTGCTCTAAAAATTTTTAACCTAGGGAAATTCTGCTGGTGGATGATTTGCTCAGCGAGGCTGAATGGGCTTTAGAAAAGCTAGCGACCAGCCAAATTTTAACAATTTGCAAATAGTATAAAATATGGTATAAACAATATTTTATTGAACAAAGCAGGCTTGTCTGTTCGTGTACCCGTCCCGATTTAATTCGGCTTGACTTGATTTGGTATAAAAAAATGGTGGGTAAATATTGATCTAAATTATTAATTCAGCACTCAAGTTAAAAATGATTCCGGTGGTAATTATGACAACCTCAGCAGCCGATGAAGAGATGGTTAAGTTTTATGCCCTGTCAGCCCGGTGCTACATCACTAAACTTATCGATTTTACTCAAGTCGCTAAGCTGGTGAAATGGATTGAGGATTGGTGGCTGGTGGTGTTGACAGTTCCCAAATAATAACTTTCAAGTTGAAAATGTCCAGAGAAAGCAAAAAAGTTTAACCTGAGATTGGTAGAGTCAAAATTTTACAGTCAAAAATGTCAAAGCTATGTGGATTAAGATTCTGTTAGTAGAAGACAATCCGGCTGATGCAGATTTGCTTGCAGAACTGTTAGAAGTATCTGTGGGAGTCCAGTGGGAATTGGTGTCTGTTGAGTTCTTGCATGAGGCGATCGCACAACTGTGTAAACAACCCTTTGATGTCGTTTTGCTCGACCTTTCTTTGCCCGACAGCCGCGGTTTGGAAACCCTAACTCGCCTGCGAGAAGTGGCTCCTGATGTGCCAATGGTGGTAATGACAGGCTTGGACGATGAGGCGATCGCCCTAGAAGCAGTTCGCTTGGGAGCTCAAGACTATATTGTTAAAGGTCAAATTACTACTCAATTATTAGTGCGGACGATCCGCTACGCGATCGAACGATCTCAAACATTTCAAATGCTGCGGGAAAGCGAGCGCCGCTTTAGGGCGATTTTTGACTCTTCGTTTCAGCTAACCAAGCTGCTGACTCCCGCAGGAATTGTGCTGGAAGTGAACGAGACAGCCCTCGATTTTGCCGGATTGCGATCGGAGGGTATTGTGGGCCGCCCGATTTGGGAAATGGCGATTTGGGCCCAGTCGCCACAGGTTTCCGAACAATTGCAATGGGCGATCGGCAAAGCAAGTCGCGGCGAGTTTTTCCGCAGCGAAATCGACTTGTTAGGCAAAAGTGGTCAAATTATGACTGTTGATTTCTCACTGAAACCTGTTAAAAATGAAACAGGACAAGTTTTGCTGCTGATTGCGGAAGCCCGTGACATTAGCGATCGCAAACGAGCAGAAGCGGAAATTCTCAAAGCCCTCGCACGAGAAAAGGAACTTTCACAACTGCGAGCTAAATTTGTCACAATGGTTTCCCACGAGTTCCGCACACCTTTGACAACCATCCAATTTTCCGCTGGATTGCTGCAAGATTACAGTTCTCAGTGGCCCCAAGATAAAAAAGCTACTCATTTTGTGCGGATTCAATTAGCAATTAAACGCATGACAGAGTTATTAGAAGATATCCTCGTAATTGGCAAAATAGAAGCCAATACCTTGCAGTTTCAACCGGTTTCCTTAAACCTCGAAAAATTTTGCCGTCAACTGATAGAAGAGCAGCAGCTCAACGACAGCAACCAACACCCGATCGCCTTTCAATATGAAGGCGGCAACTGCGAGGCTCAAATGGATGAAAAACTGCTGCAGCAAATCTTGGGAAATGTCCTCTCAAATGCCATCAAATATTCCCCCATCGGCAGTACAGTTTCCTTGCACCTCAACTGTCAAAACAACGAAGCTGTGTTCCAAGTTCAAGACCAGGGCATCGGCATTCCCCAAGCCGATAGAGAGCGGATCTTAGAAACTTTTTACCGAGCTCCAAATGTCGGCACTATTTCGGGAACAGGTCTCGGTTTAGCAATTGTGAAGAGGGCTGTGGAACTTCACGGCGGCCAACTCGCGATCGAGAGTCAAGAAGGAAAAGGCACAACTTTCACTATTACCTTGCCTTTAATTTACACCCCCAGTCAATAACAACTGAATTATCAACTATACATATCCGCAATTTAACGATTAATTAAGCCCATAACAAACAAACTTATCAAGTATCTGAACCCAAAACTTTGACAAAAAACTACTAACTAAAAGGAGCTAGCACCGTGGCTAAGATTTTGGTAATAGAAGACGAAGAAGCGATTAGAGAGAATATTTTAGAGTTGCTGGAAGCCGAGAATTTTGAAGGAATAGGAGCGAGTAACGGCCAAGTCGGCATCAAATTGGCGATCGAAAAAATCCCCGACTTAATTTTGTGCGACATGATGATGCCGGAAGTAGACGGTCACGGCGTCATCAAAGCTTTGCGCTCCGAACCATTGACTGCCACAATTCCGTTTATTTTCCTCACAGCCAAAGCCGATAAAGTAGACGTTCGCACGGGCATGGAACTGGGAGCTGACGATTACATTACTAAGCCCTGTACGCCCCAAGAACTGCTCAAAGCCATTGCTATTAGACTTGAAAAACAAAAAACAATTAGCCGACAATCTCAAAAGACGCTCGACGAATTACGCACTAATATTAGTATGTCGCTACCCCACGAATTGCGGACTCCTTTGAATGCAATTCTGGGTTTTTCTGAGCTAATTCTGTCAGAATATCAGGTCTTAGAGGAATCAGATATCTTAGAGATGATCGGTCAAATTCAAACTTCCGGTCATCGCTTGTATCGGCTGATTCAGAACTTTTTGCTGTATGCAGAACTGGAGATAGCAGCCACCAATCCCGAACTGCTAAAGGAGATGCGAAACAGCGAATTTAGCTGTGTAAAATCTTTGCTGAGTCAAAAAGCGCGGCAGCAAGCAAAACACGCGAATAGAACCGACGATTTACAATTAAACTTGCAAGATGCGTCGGTAGCTATTGATTCTGTCAGACTCGCAAAAATTGTTGAAGAACTATTGGACAATGCCTTCAAATTTTCTTTAGAAGGAACGCCAGTTTTATTAAGCAGTTTCGTCGAAAATCAGACTTTTATTCTGTCTGTTAAAGACCAAGGCCGCGGCATGACTGCCGATCAGATTGCACAGCTAGAAGCTTACAGGCAGTTCGATCGCAAACTTTACCAACAAGCAGGTTTGGGATTGGGCTTGGCTATTGTTCAACGCCTTGTAGAATTGCACGGCGGAGAATTTAAAATAGAAAGTTTGCCGCAGCAAGAAACCATAGTTTGCGTTTCCCTGCCTGTCTAAACCATTTTAGATTTTAGATTTTAGATTTTAGAATTGGGGATGATTTACTAGATCAGGGTTGGGATATTCCCTACAGTTGCATTATTTTGGGAAAATCCTATCAACAATATAGCAACCGTGGCCGATGATTGGGAAGTTTTTAATCGCACTTTCCCCATGCGATCGATTGCTTCTTCCTTCTGCTATTATGCAGGAGCGATCGCGCCTTTCAGACACCGCTGCATATAAATTTGAGCTACCTTATCATTAGGGTTGATTTCCAAGCAGGCCGAAAACAATCTTATAGCTTCGCCACACCTATCACTATTGTAGAGTACCAAAGCTTGCTCAAAGATTGTCTTTGTCTCTAACTTTTTCTGTCGTAACTCTGGCGGATCGGCCGCAAATACTTCATAAAGTGTTACCATTCGGGATTTGCCTTTAACTGTTACGCGATCGATCAACCTCAAATCATAAATATTGTTTAACTGTATAAAAGTATTGTGAGTAATTAACATCGAAACTTCATACTCTTTCGTCAAAGTTTCCACGCGGGAGGCTAAGTTTACCGCATCGCTAATCACCGTGCTGTCCATCCGACTTTGGCCGCCCACCGTGCCTAACATCAAAGAACCTGTATTGATGCCAATGCCAATTTGCAGCGGCGGGCCATCGACCTGATTGCGACTAATATTATACTCGTTAAGCTGTTCTAGCATAGCAATTCCAGCTTTCACAGCATCGTCCGCACTGCCATCAAACAGCGCCATAATCGCATCGCCAATGTATTTATCAATAAAACCAAAATTGTCAGTAATTGCCGGTTCCATCCGCGACAAATAACCATTAATAAATTGAAAATTTTCTTCGGGATTCATGCTTTCCGAAAGAGAAGTAAAATCGCGGATATCTGAAAACAGCACCGACATTTCTTTCTGTACCTGATCGCCTAATTTGACTTCCAGAATACTTTCATATCCCAGAAAGTGGAGAAATTGGTGCGGCACAAACCGCCCGTAAGCATCTGTTAATTTTTCTTCTGCTGCTAAAGCTTTTTGCAACTCGTCTGTGAATTGGCGGCGCTCGGTTTCTACCTCTAGACGTTCCGTGATGTCTTGAAAAGCCGCGATCGCGTAAACTATGTTTTTCCGTTCGTCGTAGATTGGAGTCGCCCAAACCTCGATCGGCACAATCCGATCCGACCCATGAACTTCTAGATCGTCCATACGCACAAATTCTCCCCGCAACGCCCGAACAATCGGTTGGCTATCCCTCGGATACAATTGATTAGTTCCAGCGTCGTAAAAATGATAAGCTTCAGGAAATTGCTCAGTACCCCCATCAAAAATTAAACCTTGGGCGAGTATCCTTTCGCCCCAAGAATTCATGTAAAAAGGTTTACCCTTACCATCCACAACAAATATTCCTACTGGCATCGCTTCCAGGAATTGAGTCAATCGGCTTTCGTTTTCTGACAGTGCCTCATTTAACTTTTCTTCGGCTGCCAAAGCTTTTTCTAAATCATTAGTAAACCTAATTCGTTCCACTTCTACCTGTCTTTGCAAACTAATATCTTTAGCAAAACCCTGATAGTAAAGCACCTCACCGTTAGCATCATAAACTGTGCGCGCATACTCAGAAATCCAAATAATGCTGCCATCTCGACAGTAAACCTGAGACTCAAACTCACACAGAGTACCGTGCTGTTTCATCAGCGCCAGAAACTCTTGACGGCGGTTCGGTTCCACGTACAATTGCTGCTGAATATCATTAATACTTTCTATCAATTCTGACGCGGAATCGTAGCCGTAAATTTCCGCCAGAGCAGGATTAGCACTGATAAAATGTCCGTCCGGCGTCGTCTGAAAAATACCTTCTAGAGCATTTTCAAATATCCCGCGATACTTCTCTTCAGCTTGAATTAGCGCCGCTTCAGCTTCCTTGCGTTCACTTATGTCACTAAAAGCAATAATCGCATAGGAAATGTCTCCTGTAGAATCATAAATTGGAGTTGCCCAACTCTCTACAGGAATAATCTTATTAGCTGTACGAATTTCTACACCCTCAGTCCGCACATTTTCGCCCCTAAGCGCCCGCATAATTGGCAATTCTTCTACGGGGCATCTCTGATTAGTCCCGGTTTTATAGAATTGATAAATTGCTGCTTTTTGCTCTGAATTAATATGCGGTACAGTGCCTTTGCCAAATACATCCCGCGCTTTTTGGTTAGCGTAGAAAGATTGCCCGTTTGCATCAAGTACACACACGCCCAATGGCATAGCTTCTAGATATTGCGTCAAGCGACTTTCGTTTTCATGGAGTTTGGCAATCAGCATCGCCTGCTTGCGGTTTAATTTTACCAACTCCTGATTCATTTCCTGAAGTTCACTTTGTTTTTCAGCTAATTGTTTATCTTGAAAATATTTATATATTGCCTCAGTAACAGTTAATTTTAAGTCATCACATTGCCAAGGTTTAGGTATATATCGGTACAATTTAGCATAGTTAATAGCATTTGCTACCGCATCCAAATCTGCCTGCCCCGTCAGCATGATCTTGAGACAGTTCGGCGAGATAGCATGAACGCTCCTTAATAGTTCGTCTCCTTTCATACTAGGCATGATATGATCCGAAATAACCAAAGCAACTTCATACTCTTCTGCTAAAAGTTCTGACAGCAACTCTAAAGCTTCTTCGCCACTTTGGGCCGTTTCAATTAAATATTTATCTTCAAAGGCTTTTAGGAGGTCTATTTCCAGACTATCGAGTATAGTCTGCTCATCATCCACACAAATAATGACTGGTTTTTTCATAAACTTGCTAGACCAGACTTAATCGCTTCAATTAATTCTTGATTCTGCCAAGGTTTTTCTATGAAAGCATGAAGATTAGCTTGATTTTTTGTGCGTTCGATTGCTTCTTGGTCGGCTTGTCCTGTCAGCATCACTGTCACAATTTGCGGATATTTTTGGTGGATTTTAATCAGCAACTCATCTCCTTTCATTCCGGGCATCAACCAATCAGAGACAATTACTAAAATATTAACCTCAGCTTCACATAGCTCTTCAATAATTTCCAGGGCCTCGGCAGCACTTTCAGCAAATTCGCAAAGATATTTACCGTTAAATGCCTGTTGCAGTTCAATTTCCAGACTTTCCAACACTCCTACTTCATCGTCCACACACAAAATTGCTGATTTAGACATCGCTAGTTTCCTTCTTTAGTGGGGTAGGGTGAACCCCCATGAGCAGTACACCGTTTTCCAAATTCTACATTCTGCGCGGGTAGACTGCAAATTTTCGCCCCCGACTTCAGTCTCCGGCGCTTTAGCTACTCAGTTAAATTAATCGGCAAAGATACGGTAAATACTGTTTTACCGGGCATCGACTCCACATCAATTTTACCTTGATGTTTTTCAATTATTTTTTTGACAATATCCAGTCCCAACCCGCTGCCTTCTCCCGCAGGTTTGGTGGTAAAAAATGGCTCAAAAATTTTCGGAATAATCTCTGGTTGAATCCCCTTACCGCTGTCAATAATTTTTACCAACACGTTGGTATCTTGTTGTAGCGCGTCAATTGTTAAAGTTCCTTGATTTTCCATCGCTTGTAAGGAATTGTGAATTAAATTTGTCCAAACTTGATTGAGTTCATCTGGATAACACAGTACCACAGGTAATTTATTTTGATAGTTTCTGACAACTTCTACACCCTGCTTGATTTGGTTTTGATAAAGAGTTAATACAGTTTCAATTCCATCCGTAATATTGACTTGTATTTTTTTCCCATTTACATCGTAACGCGCATAATTTTTCAGGGCAAAGACGACTTTTGCAGCGCGTTCAGTAGCGGTAGCTATGGTTCGGGCGCTTCTGTGAATGCTAGCAAAGTCGTAGGCTGTTTTTATAATATTTTCGCTGTCAGGATCTTTGAGCAACGACAAGAATTCTTGCAGATTTCCTTGCAATCCGATATTGACTAAAATGCTAGCAAGGCTGTCAGCATTGTCAAGGCCTTCCGACTCTAGTTGCTGCTTCACTCCTTTTTTCAATACCCGTTTTTCTCGAGTAGATAAAGAGTAATTTTGTTGACTAGAACTGTACATCAAACGCAAGAAATCTTGCTGGCGTTCAGCAGACAGTTCTTTAAAAAAAACTGGCAAGCTTTCGAGATTGTTATCCAAAAAGCTGGTAATATTTCCAATAGACGACCGAATAGCCCCTAACGGCGTATTGATTTCGTGAGCAATTCCCGCAATCAGTTGCCCTAATGCAGCCATTTTTTCCGATTGCACCAATTGATTCTGAGTAGCTTGCAGTTGGTCTAAAGTAACTGTAAGTTCATTGTTTTTCTGTTGGAGTTTTTTTCGCAACTGGCACATTCCTAAATGGGTTTCTACCCTCACTAGAACTTCTTCCACCTGAAATGGCTTGGTAATATAATCTACACCGCCCACTGCAAAGGCTTTTACCTTATCAAGTACGTCATTAATCGCGCTAATAAAAATCACTGGAATGTCGCAAGTTCGTTCATCAGCTTTGATTTTTTCGCAAACTTCATATCCATTCATTTCGGGCATCATAATATCCAGCAAAATCAAATCTGGAGGCATACCTTTTGCCGCCGAAAGCGCTAACTCACCGCTAGGTACCGGGCGAACTTTATAGCCCTTGCTGTTCAAAATTCCGGCTAGCAGCCGCAAATTAGCTGGGGTATCGTCAACTACTAAAATATTACCGCGATCTGTGCTAGGAATGTCGTTATTCATGTGATATTGCTTGAGATATTAATTTTAAAAGTTTGTCGTACTCAAAATTTTCTATACAATTTGCGATCGCACCTGCCGTTACTGCATCCTTTAATCGAATTTGCTCTATCAAAGTATCAATTAAATCCATATCTGCATTCTGTATTGCTAGCTTTAAATCAGCTACCAGTGAATCAGGCAATTTTACGAAATCAGTCGCACTCATAGTGCGATCGCCCTCTTTGATTGCCGATAAATCACTTTGAGCCGGATCTTCATAAATATAGCGCACTCCGATATGTTTGTGCATAGCATCAAAAATATCGGGTTCCCGGAAAGGCTTCCTCATAAAAGCATCGCAACCCGCCGATAAAATAACTGCCCGTTCTTCCTCCAAAACGCTGGCTGTCAGGGCAATAATCGCAGTAGCTTGACCTTTAATAGTACCTTTAATGTATTGCGTAGCTTCGTAGCCGTCCATCACAGGCATTCTCATGTCCATCCAAATGAGATGCGGTTCCCAACTATCCCAAATTTCAATAGCTTCTTGACCGTTATTCGCTTCTTTTAGCTCAAAACCCAGAGGAGAGAGGATTTTAATTAACAATTGGCGATTGAGCGGTTTATCGTCTACTATCAAAATTCGATAGGTGTGTTGGTTGGGAACCAGGCCTATAACATTCCGGATCGGCTTTGGGCTTTCAATATCAGCCGCATCGACAGCAATAACTTGAATGTCAAACTTAAAAGTAGTTCCCTTGCCAACAGCAGAACTGACGCTCATTTTGCCGCCCATTAATTCCACAAATTTGCAACTAATTGGCAATCCCAATCCGGTACCTTCTTGCGAATCTTTGCCTGTCTTGGTTTGCACGAAAGGTTCAAAAATATCGTCTAATTCATTGGTATCAATACCGAGACCAGTATCCTCGACTTCAAAATGAAGGAAGAAGTAAGAGGTAGAAGCTGCAGCGTCATTTGGCTCGACAATAATCTGGTTGTTCGACTGACTATTTTGAGATATTTTAAGCTCATTAATGGCGGAATTATCTGTATTTATTGATACCTCCGAGGGTTCAAAATTTTCCCCTTCTGGCTGCATATTTCTGCCTACTAACTGCTTGCTCACTCTGACCGCTACACAGCCTTCATGGGTAAACTTAAGAGAATTATTGAGCAGATTAATTAAGATTTGCCGCAATTTTAACTCGTCCGTTTCTATGTATTGTGGCACATCGGGACTGCGGTCAAAAACCAACTGCAAGTGCTTGTCATCTGCTTTGAGTTGAAACATATCTTCCAAGTCATTGAGCAGGCGATAGAGGTCTATTTTATGGGGATTGAGGGTGGTGCGCCCCGATTCAATTTTAGATAAATCCAGCACGTTATTAATCAGGGTAAGGAGGTGTTCTCCGCTGCTGCTAATTATGCTAATATTTTCTTGATGCTCTGGGGATAGAGTTTGGCTGCGAGTCATCAGTTGGGAAAAGCCGAGAATTGCATTGAGAGGCGATCGCAATTCGTGGCTCATATTAGCAAGAAATGTGCTTTTAGCTTGGTTCGCTACCTCTGCTTTGTCTTTAGCTACAGCCAATTCTGCCGTCCGCTCTTGCACTCGCTGTTCTAAAGTTTCAAAAGATTGTTGCAGTTGTTGAGCCATGCTGTTAAATGACTTGGCTAATTCCCCCAATTCGTCAGAGCGTTCGCTTTCTACTGTTTTGTCCCATTCACCTTTAGCAATATTTTTAGCTGCTGTATTTAAGCTCAAAATAGGATTTGTCACCCACTGAGAAGTCAGAATGCCGATCGCCACAGCTACTCCTAAAGCTGCGAAACAGAGCAAAACCGCTGTGCGGGTATTGGCATCGATTTCTTTTGTGAAATCTGCTTCGGGAACAACTAGGACAATCAGCCAGTCTAAACCTTTGCCGTCTTGGAACGGCAAGACTTTTAAAAATTGTCGCTTGTCATCTATTTGAAAGCTCAGTAACTCTGATTTTTTAATGTTATCTAATTTTTGAAACTCTGCAGTCAAATATTTCGCTGTCGCTTTAGTAATAGGGTTGCTGCTTTCTTCCACTTTAAACAATTGTCTTTCATTACCTTTGGTGCGAAACGGTTTTTCGGTGGTGGAAGTTGCTAGCAAAGTACCCTGGCGATCCACAATAAATGTTTGACCGGATTTGCCCACTTTGAGACTGTTGAGAAATCTTCCAATATGGTCGAGACGCAAAGCAGTAAATAATACTCCTTTTAGCTGATTTTTGTCGCTGTATACGGGTTGGATAGCGCTGATAAGTAATGTCGGTTCTAGTAAGGAAACATAAACCGAACTCCAAGTTCCTTTCCCGACTTTAACGGCTTTTTGGTACGCAGGATGTTGCCGATTATCATAGTTTTTGGCAAGAGTGGTAACTGTAGTGCGATCGCCTCGCTCGTTCGTATTGTAAGAATTAAAATTTAACCCAGTAGATGTTTCTATCACATTCATCGTTCGGGAGCCGTTAGAAAGTTGTTCGCCGGATCTATAATCTCCCTTCTCGTTGCCAACGGAGGTAAAATTGATATATGGATATATTTGTACTTGCCGCCAAAGATATTTCTCCCAAGCTGATAAGTTGTCCATATTTAACAACCCGAGTTTGACAGCATCCAGCTTGGTTTGATTGATTTGATGGGGAGTTGTCAGGTAAACTTGCAGGTTTTGTTCGACCCGCAAACTCACCTCGCTCATTAACTGACTGGCAAGGTTATTAACTGCTTTTTGTCCGTTTCTCAAAGACAGATATCCTACGAGTCCCACGGCTCCGACGATTTGCAATACAAATGGAACTATCAGAACAGTTCGCAGCGGTAATTTGTCTAAAATTTTAGAAACCATAAGATTGAGGGGTTTGGTGAACTTAGTCTACAACCGTATTTGCACAACCTGTCTTAACAGCAGCCCCATTTATTTACTGCCGATTAGCTAGGGGAATTGATGCGGGCTATTTTAGCTGTGGTAGATGCTCGACCCCGATCGCCTGTGAACCTAATGTTTGGTCGATTAAAGTCTATTATTTTACCCATTGTCGTATTATTGTTATCATTTAGGTAAAAGTTGCCGTCTCTGGCTGCCTGAAGCGCCTGATACCCGATCGCGCGGGCGAGTTTAACCCGCATGGCTCAAGCAGTTTGGAGGTCTGCCAGGAAATTTGCGATCGGCACTCGCCATTTTCGGCAAGACGTGTTATACTTCAGAAAGTCGAGGGCACGTAGCTCAGTGGATAGAGCATCAGGTTCCGGTCCTGAGGGTCGGGGGTTCAAATCCCTCCGTGCTCACTTTCTATGTCTTTTGCGGGGTAAGGGTTTCAGGTTAATTGTATTACCGATAGTCCTCTTTTCCGCTCAAATTTCGCTCCCATCTGTTCCAAGTATCTCCAAAACCACCTCCATATCTGCCAAGTTTGCGCCGGACTTTTTGCGCCGCGCTTTCAACTGGTTGAGCAGGTCGGCTGGCTCTGGAAATTCTGCGACGGTCGGAGCCGATTTTTTATTTGCTTCCCGATCGCGCCGCACTTCCTTGAGTTCTTGCTCCAGCATCTGAACTTTCAGTCCCAAATCGCCGTTGCGCTCGTGTAACTGATTGAGCTCTTTGTCCCATTCTGTAAGTTGCTTGTTGGCCGCTTTCAATTCCTGCCTGAGTGATTCATCGTTGCCATCACTCAGGCACTCAATTTTCCCAGCCGTTCCTCAATGGCGGCCATCCGCTCCATCACGGGGTCAAGGCTTGAACTTACAGCCTTGTCTACAATGTCTACAATGTTTGTAGACACGACGCTATCATTGCTTCGTGTAGACAATTCTGTAGACAGTGTAGACAGCGCGTTAGTGTCGCTTAGTGTAGACATTGTAGACAGCGTTGTAGACGTGCCTGATACTTCCTTAAGAATGCGTTGTGCAGCTTGACTCACCGACTCACCATCTAGCCTCTGAGCTTCTATCCAGTTCAGGAAGTGACCGGAAGCCCTGAACGATACGACTTGACTTTGACTCATTGTAGACACCTGTATACAGCATTTGTCTACAATAACTGATAACTGTCTACAATGTCAACATTTTGTCTACAAAACGTGTAGACACGAAAATCCCCCAATTAAGGGGGATGGGATTGATCCGTCAGATTGTCAGGCAGCGGCTAAATTTTCCGCAGGTCACAGAAGAGCATTGAGATTATCCGGCCGCCCTTGTGTTTTTCGCGCTCTTGCCAGTCAACCTTGCAACTGATGCTCGTGTGAATCTCAACGATGCGACCGTGCCAGTTGTAGCTAGAGTCCTCTGGTTTGTTACCAGCCACCTTGTCTCCGACTCTGAATGCTTTGAGCGGATCAGAGCAGGGAATGCCAGTGAGTAATTCTGTCAATTTTTGCTTGTCGGAATCAGAGAGTTTGGAGAAAGAATTGCAAAAGTCCAAAATAGTTGGCAAAACTGCTTCACTTGCTTCACTTGCTCTGCTAGCAAGGGTTGTAGCTTCACTCATTGCTTCACTCGGTTTAGTGAGTGAAGCAGCGAGTGAAGCTGTATCCCTCTCGCCGTGGGAGAGTGAAGCAAGTGAAGCAAAAGTCTGCACAATTCCAGACAGATAGAATTGCCCTTTGAGTGGATCAAGGCTGCCACCCTCTGTATGGCGTACTTTTTGAATTTTAGGGAAAATCTCTGAAAACCTTGCGAAAACCTGATTTATAGCCTTTACAGGCGTGTCGTATTTGTTGGGTAGATCATGCCAAATCAACTTATCTTTGCGATCGCCATTGCCCGGTTCAATCTCTAACGTTCCCGTTTCTACATACCACTCTTGCAGTCGCTCCCACAAATCTTTGATGTAGATGCGGCCGCCAGTTTGTACCTCAATGCCAGCGTCGCGGACAAACTGCCAAAGGTGGCGGCTTTCCTCCTGAGCTTTCTGCATTGCTTCCTTGGTTGCCTTGTAGTCGATACCCTCGGAAAGTAGCAGCGGCCAACGCTCCAGCATTTTGTTAAGCATCGCTGGGGCAATCTGTTCAAGAATGAACTTTTCGTCATCCTTAAAGCGCGGGTCGGCTTCTAGTTGCCCCTCAGCAGCGATCGCATTTTTGGCGTAGGTCTTTTCAAAATTCAGAATTCCGTACCGACCTTCGATCGCCTCGGTTCCTCCGGTGATGGATGGCAGCTTATTGCAATTAGCAAAGAAAGTAGCAACCGGTTTGTATTCGTGGCTGTCCTTACCTTTGGGTTCAATGTCGATCGGGTCACCAGTAATGAACTGCTTAAGACTCTGAATATTGTCTAGGTCTACTTTTGCAGTGTTCTCTGAAGCCCAGTTACAGACACCCCCTAGCAGACCTGACAGATTAAACTTGCGGCCAGTATCATAGGCTCTGAAGTCAGACAAAGACTTCCCAGTCATTCCATTCCCATAAACGGCAGCGAGCACGGCCCGTAAAGTGTCCTTACCATTGGAGCCTTCGCCGTGGCAGAGCAGCCCTTTTACACCTCGCCCCGTCAACTTTGAGCGCACCAGTTTTAGGTTAAGTGCAGCAGCAGCCGTCCGCAGGAAAATTTCTCGCTGGGATGGCTCCAGACATTCTAAAAGGCGATCGCAATCTGCCGGGTCAATCGTGGGGTCATACTTACACCCGACATAGGTATAGATGTTTTTTGGATCATGTGGCTCTACATTGTAAGTGCCGTCAGGATTGACTTTAATTACCCCATTAAGGGTGTTCAGTCCGTCAGGGTTAATGATGTTTGGATCTACCGCAAACCCTGCAATTACCCAGTCATAAACCTGATTAATGCTTGCAGGATTGGCGTATTTCTTGCGAGGAACTGAGCGAACTATCTCAACGTAATTACTCAGATAGTCTCGAATACGTCGCTTCTCTACCACCTCTAGGCGCAACTCGTAATGAGTGCCAGTAAACCGATAAAGTTGCCCCGCGATAGACACCCAATGCCCCTCGGAATAGAGGTATTCCTCAGCTTTCAGTACAAAGTTTTGCTCTCCGGCAGGCGCTGTGTCTGGGATGTAGTCGTTTCCACTACTAGAGGATGACAAGGATACTACATTCTCATGTGTGCGCGGGCGGGAAGTTAAAGAAATATTAGGGTTTGTGTCATTTTTGCGATCGCCTTTCTTGAGCTGTTTCTCCCACTTAGTTAGAGGTAACGCACTCGCTACAGCCTCTTTGAAAGCGTCACCACCGTTAGCTTTGATAAAATCATCCATCCCTTTAAACTTGGTATCCCAAACCGTTACGTGTACCTCGCAGCCCTCCTGTTCCAGTAAGCGGCCAAACTTCAAAATGGCTGCACGACAAGATGGGTTGGCCGCATAGTCGGAGTCAAAGTCTATGTAGTGGATGGTGTCGGGCTGTGCCCACTCCCTGACAAACCTTGCCAGTTCTCCGTCTTTGCCCCAATTCCAAACACCCGTGAGTGCGATAACAGCTAGGTCAATGCTTAAACCCGCGCCGGCTTTTTTGGCTCCCTCTGTCCAATGACGGGGGATGGATTTGTCAGCGTGAACTTTTGCCCAATAATCTCTATCAGGCATTGCTAGGAAAATTGCGTCGGGTTCCATGCCGCTACCTGTGAGGTATTTGCGCGGTTTAGAACCTTCTGGTTGATGTGGTTTGTCTGGCTTGCCTTGTCCGTACCGCGTACCCATGAATACGCCTGTCCGCCAGTTAACGCCACGACACCACCAGCCCCCTGTTTTAATGGGTTCTTTCGGAAGGATGCGTTCGTTGAATTCTTTTACCGGCAGCGATTCGATGTTGAGGGAGGCGATCACTTCCGATACGGCTGAGCCTTCTACCCATTCAGCCAAGTGTTTCGGGATAAAAGGATTGAAATTTTGAAATGCAGAATTTGACCCGGTGGGATATGATGTGTTCATTATTGTTGCTCACCGCCTGGGCGAGCATGATTACCAAAGACCGCTGACATCAGGTTCCAATTGCTGGCAGCGGTTTTTTGGCGTTTACAGTTTGAAAATTTAGAGCTAGACAGGTGGAACCGCTCCGCAAAGTTAATAAGCGGACGCAGCTACGAAATCACAACGCTGTCTCTGTGGCGGCCAATGTCGATCTAAGAGACTTTGCTTTATCTCTTCAAAGGTAAAGTCCCGGCGTTCAGGAACTAGATTGCTGTCTAGCGTTGATGCTAGACAAATTAGTAGAAGTATTGCAGGGCTGAAAGAAGCTAGCAGCAGGGCAAAAGTAAGGTCAATCCAGTTACTAGCAAAAGAAACAATTATTTCTATTCGAGCAACAATGTGCTCTTGAGATAGCCCTCTATCGCGTAAAGCAAGAGCAGTGTCCTGCACAAGCTTCGCTACCCTCTCTAGAGCTTCCTGCCGAGTTTTTGCACCCTTCGTGCGAGATGCAATCATGCGAACAAGTGTGGCTGCCGATTGCGGAGCCATATTTCTAGTTGATGGGCGGATTTGTCGAATCAACCACTTGTTCATGAGAACCAATTTTACAGGGATAGAGAGTCCTGGCTTAAGAGATATTGCCGCTCTTTTTGGAGCTGAGAGTGTACCTGATCGATGGTCATTCCAGATTCACGGGCAAGCCTAGTCAACAAGTTTCCTTTGGGTCGGTAAGTGTGAGTTTGTGGGCCCTTATGGGTTTGCTTAGTTCGGCGGGTAAGGGCCCGCTTGCTGCGAGTTCCCAGTTTGGGGTAAAAGATTAAGTTCATAGGTGATAGTGCAACGAACCAACCCTAGGGTTGTGCGTATACTTTGGTAGCCTCAAAGTCTCTTCTAGTCTAGCTTTGAAGCCTTGAGCAAAAAGGGTGAGTTTTGGCAGTGCATAACCTTGACTCACCCGCCTTTTGTTGAGTCACTACCGATCGCCCTGACCACCTAAAACCGCATCCCACGGTCGAGGTTGTGGTTCCCCTGGTGTTGGCGGGACTGCTACCCCAAGCTGAGGCAATTGCAAGTCGTTGAGGTAGTAAGCGTACTGATTGTCCTCCCCTCGTTGTGGGTAGAACTTGCCGTTAGTTTTCCAAAAGAAATCTTTACCTCGCAGAACTGCCAACACTAACTCTATTTCTGACTTAGTACCAGTCAATCTTAGGGCTGCTGCTGTTGGTATATTCGGCTGTTTAGTCATCACCTTCCCCCTTCACGAACGGCATCAAAAATTCATACTCATCCTTCGCGTCCCGGTAGGCTTGGCTACTGCCGGCTGACACTCCCCAAACTTCTTTAAGGATTTTATTCTTACCGGTGATACCCTTCGCGTGACATTGCAGAATCAATTCGATTTGTTCGCGCTGCTTGGTGGATAAATTCACTACTGCGAGTTCGCCAGAATCGCCATAAGTCTGATTCAGTAACAGTTCTAGTGATTCTCTTATCGAATCGAGTTCTGCCTCTTGTTCGTCGGTTCGTTCGTTTGTTGCCAGAATTTGTTCCGCTTCCTGTTGTCTTTGTTTTTGAGAAATGTATACGCTTGTCGAGATTTCATCCACCACATCGGCGGTGATTGCCCGCTCTTTAATTGCCTCAATCTCACCCTGCTCTGACAGTTTGCGGGCGATGTTACCCGCCGACACGGCACAAGCAATCGCAGCACACAAGCTGACACCTTGCAGTGCTTTGTGAGTGTCTAGCTTTTTGTCTAGTGCTGCTAGTGGAGTCAACCACAACACTACAGAGGACGCACTCAACACAAACAGTTTTAGCTGCATAGAAATACCCCCAAACCAATCAGTAGCATCGCTAAACCGCCAATTAAAACAGCCTGTAAATCAGCTACTGAAATTTTAAGCAACTTACTCAGAGAGTAATCGAGTAACCAGCTTAAACCCCAAGCAATCGCAATAGCTGCTAACAAGAATGAGACGGCTTTCATCGCCATTGAATGCAGACTCGCTATCCACCCCAAAAGGGAGAAAGCGACGCATCCGACAACGAAGTAGTTAGCCAGATACATCGCTTTCATTATTTCTTACCTCCTAGCACTGCATCCCACGGCCGAGGCTGGGGAGTAGCGACGGCGGGAGGGCGAAAATTCTCCAAGGTATAGGAGCATCGGTTGCGCCCAAAAGGGGAATTGCTTATTTCCGCATAGTGGGCAGGCTCAAACGTGAAACCGTTAGCTCGTAAAGCTTCTATCAATTCCTTCACTTCTTTTTTGCTACCAGCAATCCACATATATTCCATTAGCTTGCACCTCCGGTGAGTTTGGCCTTGATTGCATCAATCCGGGTTCTGGCGTCGGAATCTGCTTTGTCAATTCCCATTCCTAGGCGAGCATAACCAGGGCGCAAACCGTGCAACTTTTTAGCAAGTCCAGAGTTCGATCGCACTTTCTTGAGTTCCTGGTCTGCCACCACGCCTTCATATTTGCGATGCTCTTTATGCACTGTTGCATCGGCGGCTTCAATCTTCCCCAGCGCTTTATAAGCTCGTTTTGCTTGCCGAGCGCCTTCGGTTTTCTCTTTTGCCAAGTCCTTCACTGAGTCCGCCTCGTCTTTGGTGAAGTAGCGCGGCGCTGGCACAACCGGCACCGATCGGATTGATCCAAAATTACCGGGCGTGCTGGGAGTGATGACGGCGGCGTCAGTGGCGGCCAATACCTTGGATTTGTCGATCGCGTGGTTGCCGTCGTTGCTAGCCGAAAGTTGGCCAGCGTCGGACTGGCCGCCACCGAATAGTCGCAGTTGTAAGCTCATAGTTTTGTCCCAATTTGAATGTTGATGCGAACAGGGGAGGGAAATAAATTCAAGGGATTGATTTGTCGCCACATAGACATTGCCAGCACAAACACTCCCGCCGATGCGAGTACGAGTGCGATGAGTTGAGAGAGGTCAACCCAGTCTAAAAAGCTAGTGGAATTCTGGCGGGTGAAACCGCACACAGGGAACGAACCGTCGTTAGTCCAATCTAGGGTGTCTACAGTGTCTACACGTTCTACATTAAGCGGTTCAGATGTAGTGTATACAAAGTTTGCTGCACTGTCTACAGTGTCTACATTCACTGTGTCAAGCGATTCACCATCAACGAGGTAGATGTCTAGCAGCGCTTCCCAAGTAGCAGTTTTAGAAAGCTTCCCAAACTGCTTGGCATCTTCATTGGTGAAACCACGGTCATAGGCGATCGCCTTTAATTGGTCAATGCGACGGTAGCTGACGGTGGGTTTAGTCATGGCAAAACCCCGTCAACTCAATCATTAAGAGTTGCGATCGTCCGTTAAGACAATCGTCTGAAAATGTCATAATTATTCGGCTCCAACGGTTTCGAGAGAACGGTTGGGGAAGTCGTGGTTTGGCTAGCATTGCAAGTGCTCGTCAACCGCGCATCAATCTTCCTTAGTTACTCACGATTGCAGACTTACAGTTCCTTGTCAACACAGGGAGTGTAAAGTTTTATTTCAAATTATTCGGCAAGCAACTCCATCACTTCGTCGGGCGAAATGCCGTAAATAGCGGCTAGCAGTTTGACATTTTTCACATCACTACCTAACTGCTTAAGTACCCCGATTGCACTACCCAAAGGAATAGCTTCCTTCGTAGACTGAGTTAATAAATCAATTGTTGTCTCAGTGTTAGCGCGACGCTTATAAACAGTTTCATTCATCTGTGGTGAATGTCCCAAACTTTTAGCTCTTGTTTCTTGAGACATCCCAGCCATTTGACCGCTGAGATTAGCGAGATGGCGCAAAGCGTGGGTTTGAGTAAAACCTTTATTCCACCTTCTTAAGATATTCTGTGCGCGGTCACTATACAGTCCAGCAATTGTTTTCGGATTACTTGATAGCGTACCAATCTCAGGCAGTTTGCCTGACTTAATTTCTAAGCATTCTATCAAGTCGAGATGAGTAGGGGGAAGCATCGGCACACACAGTCGGTAGCCAGTCTTAGTCGTCGTATCGAGTAATGTCCTGTCACCAACTACAGCAATCATCTTTACGTTGCTTGGCTCAATTAGTGCCGGGATAATAACGCCATCCTTTGTTTTAAAAGGTTTGTCAATGTTCTGAATAGCAAACACTTCGTGAACTCGGAAGCCATACACCATCTGCATTGAGAACACCCACAGCCACCGTTTGCGTGATTCCAGATGGTATCGCTTATCATCTGAGACACTGAGAACCTGAATGCGAAGCCTTAGAAAATCATCCACTGACAAAGTTTGAAGGTCTTCCCGAAATTCTGTTTGCGTGCCGTCAATCTCTTTAAGTCTGCACAACAACTCAGTATCGCCAATAGTCTCAGCTAGTTTTTTCATTGCACACAAGCAGTTCTTAAAGCATTTAGTTCCTTGCTTCTTAATGTGAATGACAGACAAAATATCTATTGAGTTTACAACTACCTCTCTTGGTAGCAGTTTAAAATATTGTCCGTAAACACATCCCCAGGAGCTTTGATGGCTAGCATTATTCCTGTCACGTTGTTGACGGCGTTTAGTGCGTCCCTCCCAGTATTCTTTCTCTACTTTTGCTATCGCCTCACCAAACGTCATCAAATCATTTTTGATGACGTTTTTATCCAAAATAACATCATCATACCAGACTAAAAATCGACTCTCGCTAGAGAAGGATTGTAAAGCGCTAGCAACTAGATGAGCTTTCCTCAGAGCATCAGTGATACCTTGCATCGTCAGGTAGCACCCACAAGTTTTGTTGACCCGCTTGTTACCTAACTTGAATTGCAACGTTATGTAACCACCGCTAGCCTTCCTGTCTCTTTTTAGCCCTACGCCCTTGGGGCATTCTTTCTGTGCTTGTTGGAAGTAGTCTAGAATCCGCTCGTAACCGACAAGGTAGTCTGCGGTGGTACTCGCTGTGACTGGATTTGATTTTTCGCTCATCTTTCGCTCCCTACTCTGATAGTGCTGAGTTTGACTGATTCACTCAGCCTACAGCACGTCGCTCAGTGTTCGCTCAAATCAAAAACAGGACTTTCAGAGTGGGTGCAAAAAATGGCTAGAACGACGGAAATTCGTAATTCAAGAGCGAGGCTTTGATTCAAATCCCTCCGTGCTCATGTAGATTTATAAAATGACTGATTTTGAGAGACCGGGGACAAATTTTTGCCCTCGGTCTCAATTATTGTGATTTAAGCGTCAGTGTCAAAAATCGAATCGCCACTGTAGTCGCAATTCGCGGACTGATTGCGCCCCTGTTGCTTGGCACGGTAGAGTGAACGATCGGCGATCGCAATCAAGTCAGCCGATGATAGTTCCGACATCGGAATCAAGTTGGCGATACCCATACTAATAGTAACTACATCGCTCACATCAGAGGTTTTGTGAGGAATATGTAAAGCTTGAATAGCAGCGTGAATCCGCTGGGCCACCGAACTCGCTCCATCAATATCTGTATTAGGCAAAATGATGGCAAATTCTTCTCCCCCGTAACGCGCCACCAAATCCGCCGGACGGTACACCACCTCTTGCACCGTTTGAGCAAGTTTGAACAGACAACTATCCCCCATTTGATGACCGTAGGAATCATTATAGCGTTTGAAATAATCCACATCAAACAACAAAAGAGAAATAGGTTTTTGTTCCCGGTATAGCCGCTGCCATTCATGCTCTAAGCGGTCATTAAAACAGCGGCGATTAGCAATTTGAGTCAACCCATCAATATTTACCACTTGTTCTAAGAGGTGAGTAGCGCGGGCTAGTTCTTCGTTAGAGAGTGCCAGTTGTTGATTAATTTCTCTCATCCGCGCTTGAGCCTGCTGCCTTTGGGCTAACTCCTTCTGCAACTTCTGAAAAATATCCGCTTGTTTAATGGCGATCGCTAACTGATTAGCAATCTGTTTAACAAGGTCAACTTCAAATTCTTCCCAGGGCCGAGGCGCAGAACATTGATGAATACATAACAACCCCCACAAATCTTGTCCATTGAGCAACGGCGCAACTAAATTAGCCCTAACCGGAAATTGTTTCCACAGAGCGCGGTAACAGTGTTGAAGGTCAATATTATTGATATTCTCTACTACCTGCATTCTCCATTCTTGATATGAATCAGGATCTTGTTCACCACCACACTGGTCATTAAATTGATTTTTGCTTACCAATTTACATCCTTCGCCTACGGATTCTGAAACAAACTCACCATATCCAAATTTACTATCAGGATCGAACTTAAATATGCCGACGCGCTCGGCATCAAGAAACTGGCGAATCTCTTGGGAAGCAATCTCAAAAATTGTAGACAAATCAAGAGATTGACGGATGTGTTGAGTAATTTCTTGAAGTAATATCGCCTTGTCGTACTGTTTCCGCAGAGCGATTTCCGCTTGCTTTTGGGCGAGAATAGCTGCCTCTGCTGCTTTTTTTGCTTTAATAATTTCACCTTCGTACAGGATACGCTGGCGGATACAGATCAAGATGCAATCGCTGACGAAGTTTCCTCCTTTCTCCCGACGCACAGCGTTGATCAGCATCGGTATATCACTACCCTCCTTCGACCTTAATGAGAAGTAAATTTCCTCTACTGTACCGTGGAGCGTCAACAGGGGGAAGAAATGGGTTTGATAGAAAATCCGGCTGGCCATTGGCAGAATGAATTCCATTTTCTGTCCTCGCACTTCATCGGTTTCGTATCCGAGTAATTGCAGTAATGTGGCGTTGACCATTACGATCGTACCATCGTCAGCAAACGAGAGGAATCCACAGGGTGACGTGTTGAGTAGCTCGTCTATCTCGTAGGTCATGTTTGCCATACAAATCAGGTAGTATGAGGTACACTCAAATACTCCTTAATCATCTCGATCGTCTCTTGTGGATGACTCAGGTGCGGGCAATGTCCCGTAGCTTTCATCAGCCGTAGCGTACTTTTAGGTAGGTGGCGGTGGAGGTAATCCCCTACCTGGGTGGGAGCAATCACGTCATCAGCGCATTGCAATATCAGTGAAGGTACTGATACCTTGGGTAAATCACTGCGATTGTCAGAGTAAAAAGTTACCTCGGCAAAGCGACTTGCAATCACCGGATCTGTAGAGCAAAAACTTGTCTCAAGTTCCTCAGTTAACTCAGGACGATCCTGATTCTGCATCACCATTGGCGCCAGAAAGCTTGCCCAACCAATGTAATTTTTCTCCATGATATCGAGGAGAGCCTCAATATCTTTGCGCTCAAACCCTCCGTAATAATTTGGTAAATCATTGATGTAGCAAGGTGAAGGCCCTAGGAGAATCAGGCGATTAAAGTAATTAGGAGCTTGAATAGAGGACAGAATGCCGATCGTACTGCTGACAGAATGACCTACAAAAATCACATCAGTCAACGCCAATTCTTCACAAATATCGAGGACATCCCGAACATACCCATTGAGGTCGCTGTACCGTTCATAAGTGTAGGCACTAATATCAGACTTTCCAGAACCTACATAATCAAATAGGATGATTTTGTAATCCTTCTCGAAGGCCAGTGTTACGAAACGCCACATATTTTGATCGCACCCAAATCCATGAGCAAACATCATCGTCTGGGTGCCTTGTCCAAACACTTTTATATTATTCCGTAAAATAATTTTTTTAGTCATTTGAGCGACACGAGCATTAAATTGATTATAAGACTTTTGCGCGCTTTCATGAGGGACGATTGCCGATCCCACATAGTGGTAGACAACAATTCAGGATGTCGGATTAATTGAAGGGCAACCTCAGCAATGGCCGGCTTCCTCAACATATAAAGCTACCCGATTTCCTAGGCGATCGCTTGTAACGATTCCCATTTCGCTGGGACTTCCATTCCTTCAGCAATTATGCTGAGATTTAAGCCATCTGGGATTAGAACTATGGGTTTGTGAATTCCGCGATGGCTCGGAGCGCTGGCTAAATCGGCCACAAATGAGCGATCGATTTTGAGCGACTTCACCGGAAAATTTTTCATTTCGGTGCGCTCAACAATGCGATCGCTCTTAGCGATTAAAGTCGGTTGGGTGAGTTGACGTGCCGACATATTCACCGCGATATTAGGCAGAATTAGTCTAGCTGCTAGCCATTGCTAATATAGCCCACAAGCTTGCTCTAAAATCAATTTGCTCTTCGGGCAAAATCAATCCAGTTTTTTCGGCGAGGGGGATACATCGATGGCGATGAATCCAACCTAGTTCAGGAGAATGCCCTCCTAAGCTGTGGAGCATTTAAACCACGAAGGATCGCGAATTAAATAACTTACAATTTTAATTGTTATTGTGGGATGGGCGTCCCGCCCGTCCAAAAAGGACGGGC